>JABDAW010000006.1:4622-41107 GCA_013288905.1 Bacteroidota bacterium
CATTTCAGAGACTGCTAAATTAGGTGAAAATGTTTATGTCGGAGCCTTTGCATATATCGGGAATGATTCTATCATCGGGAATAATGTGAAGATTTATCCACAAGTTTATATCGGTGAAAATGTGAAGATCGAAGACAATACCGTGCTATTTTCGGGTGTCAAGATTTACCCAGATTGTGTTGTAGGGAAAAATTGCACATTGCATTCAGGAGCTGTCATTGGATCTGATGGATTTGGTTTTGCACCTGATAAGAACAATAATTATGTAAAGGTAGCCCAAATAGGTAATGTCGTTATTAAGGATAATGTTGAGATAGGGTCTAATACAACTATTGATCGTGCTACTTTAGGCTCTACTATCATCCATTCGGGAGTGAAATTGGATAACCTTATTCAGATTGCCCACAATGTGGAAATAGGTGAGAACACTGTGATTGCAGCACAAACTGGAGTTGCGGGAAGCACTAAAATCGGAAAAGATTGCATGATTGGCGGGCAGGTCGGAATTGTTGGTCATCTGACTATAGCAGATAAAGTAAAAATTGCTGCTCAATCTGGCATCGGACAAAGTATTCTAAATGAAGGAGAGACCGTTCAAGGTTCGCCGGCATTCGAGAGCCATGACTATAAAAGAACCTACGTAATGTTTAAAAAACTTCCTGATTTAGAGAAAAGAATTTCTGAATTGGAACAGGCATTGGAAGAATTAAAATCGAATATTCAATAAACTATGAGTGAGAAACAAAACACTATAAAAACAGCCGTCACCGTATCTGGAATCGGCTTACATACAGGGACAGATGTAAATATGACTTTCAAACCTGCTCCCGAAAATCATGGCATAAAATTTCAACGTATTGACCTCCCTGATAAACCTATCATTGAGGCAGATGTGGATTATGTCGTGGATGTTTCAAGAGGGACCACTTTAGGAAAAGGTGGTGCCAGGGTTGTCACCATCGAACATTCTTTGGCAGCAATCACAGGGCTTGAAATTGATAATGTTTTGATTGAATTGGATGGTCCTGAAGTGCCAATCATGGATGGCAGTTCCAAGCCATTTCTTGATGCTTTGCTGGATATTGGAATTCAGGAGCAGACTTTACATCGTGAATATTATGATCTGAAAGAAAACATCTCCTATTTCGATAACGAAAAGAAGGTGGAGATGGTGGCTATTCCTGATGATATGTATAAAATCACGGTGATGGTGGATTACAATTCTCCAGTCCTCGGCACGCAACATGCCAGGATGAATAACATCGGTGAATTTGCTCGTGAAATAGGTGCCTGCCGTACCTTCTGCTTCCTTCATGAATTAGAGGCTTTGCTGGCGAATAACCTTATCAAAGGGGGTGATTTGAATAATGCTATCGTCATTGTTGACAGAGTTGTTTCTGAAGGAGAATTAGATCATCTCGCCGAATTATTCCATAAGCCTAAGGTGGAAGTCAAGAAAGAAGGTATTCTCAACAATCTTCAATTGCGATATCAGAATGAACCTGCCCGTCATAAACTGCTGGATATTGTCGGCGATCTGGCTTTGATAGGAGTGCCATTGAGGGCGCATGTATTGGCAGCGCGCCCGGGTCACGCTTCTAATGTTGAATTTGCCAAGAAGATCAAAAAGATGATCAAGGAAGAGCGCAGGAATCAAAAAGCTCCTGCTTATAACTCAAATCAAAGAACCATTTTCGATATTAATCAGATAGCAAAACTATTGCCCCATCGCTATCCGATGCTGATGATTGATAAGATTATTGAAATCTCTGATCATCACGTGGTGGGTGTGAAAAACGTTACGATGAACGAATGGTTTTTCCAGGGACATTTCCCGGGGAATCCTGTGATGCCTGGCGTAATGCAGATAGAAGCGATGGCACAGACCGGTGGCATCCTTGCTCTTAATTCGGTAACAAATCCTCAGGATTACTGGACTTATTTCCTCAAGATAGAGAATGTGAGATTTAAGCAAAAGGTAGTTCCGGGTGATACTTTGATATTCAAATTAGAGTTGGTAACGCCCATCCGCCGGGGCATCTGCCACATGCGTGGTGCTGCTTATGTAGGTGATAAAATAGTTACCGAAGCTGAGATGATGGCACAGATTGTCAAGAAAGACATCGAGCAGTTGACCACAGTAAATGCTTAGCCTGCCTTCGGTTTATCTTTTACGATTTACCGGGTGTCAATTATTACTAATTTCCCTTTCGCTAATATTCCATTTTCATTAACTGCTTCCCAAAAGTAGATGCCATTGCTCAATGGAAGCGTGATGGTCTCCTTTTCTTTGGCATCATTAAAACTTTGGGAATAGATTGTTCTTCCAAGGACATCTATAATTTCTATTTCGTAATTTCTAATGCCTGAATGGCTAAGTATGAACATTCCGTCATTAGGATTTGGGTAGATTAAAATATTTTGTTTGTCGTAAATAGAAGGAATTCCTGTAAAAGCAAAGCAGATTGTATCTGACTTGGTAGTGCAGCCGTTAACATCGGTTTCAATGGCTTGGTAGCAGCCGGTATGCTGCACAACATATACAGGATTAGTATCTCCCGGCATGGGTATTGAATAATTATACCATTGCAACCCTGTCGTGAAGTTGGTGATTGTCAATGTGTCTTCGCTTTGAATAATATGCGGCTGTACAGGTGGAATGAAAACAGTAAAATAGAAAGTCTGTGAGGAGGAATCGGTAAATACTCCGCAGACTGTAGAATCATAAGCAATGAGGGTAACAGTATCAATGCCTGAGTGAATATAAGAGTGTGTGGGATTAGTTAAGGTGCTTGAATCACCATCACCAAAACGCCAGAGATAACCAGATGCAGTATTATTCGTATTTGTATAATGAACATTCAATGGACTACAGCCAGAGAGAGTATCCAGAGTAAAAGATGGAGGCAAATGTTGGACATTATATTGATTGACAAAATTTGGAAGTCCATACAATGTCATCCCATTTAATAGAACTGCATTTGAAACAAAATTACATCCTGATCCAAGAACATTTGGGGTGTTTATTGTACCAAGATAATTTGTGTTTCGCCCATCAACATAGATTTTATCGTGAGGTCCTAATAATAAAGCCCCTCCACCAGTCCCTGGAACTGTATCTATTAAATATTGAGAAGCATTAATAGTTGCTGAATCATTGGAGGAAATATCATATTGATAAAGTAATGAATTACTATAGCCCGAAACATATAGTTTGGAATTATCAGGTGAAAAAGCCAACCCATAAGGATTATCATTAGTTATTGGTAAGGTTATAAGATTTGAAAGGATTCCTGTTGAATTATCGAAATCATAAAGTTCTACTTCATAAGCAGAATAGGAAAATGCAGCAGCTAATTTTTGTGAATTTGGTGAAGCTTTTAGATACCCTGCATATTCAATAACAGAAGGAATCATTCCAATATGTGTTACAACTGGGGCAGCAATTCCCGAATTTGAAACCAGGTAAGAATAATAAGCATTATCATTCCAATTATGAACAATTACCCAATAATCAATTCCATTACAATGTCTGACACCACAAAGTTTTTCAGTAACTGGGACAAGAAGTTGAAAATTTTTTACGGTAACGGCTCCAAGTCCTGAATTTAAAGACATGTCCACCTCGGAATAACTGAAGCCTTGAACTCTTGCTGCATCAACACATGTAAAAATATAATAGACATTTGCACTATCCGGTTTTGGAATTATTAAACAAGATTGAGTAGATGAATTACCTCCCCAAAGATGGTCTCCATTAAACATGTGATTATTGGTTCTGTCCCAAACTGCGAGTGAACCATCAGTATAAAACAATAAATTGCCTGAAGAATCAGTAAGAGCTGTGCAGCCTGCCCAGGCATACATTAAACTTCCTGAAACATTAACTGGGTTTCCTGTACTGAAATTTAAGGCACAAGTATTACCAAAATACCAATTAGTATTTTGATAGGGATACTGGCAATACCCGCCGATACTCATCCCCACAATCGCCACAAGTAAATAAATCTTCTTCATGCTATATAATCGTTGGTTTTTATTTCTGCAAAAGTAGGTATTAATTCAGATAAAAGAAAAGAGGGGGAAGAAAAAACGTGCCTATATAGTATGAGTGATTTTGTGCATTCGATGAGAAATTGACCAAGGAATTTCTGAAGCTTTTATTCAAAAGAGAAATTCTTTTTGGAAATTTTCATTTCTACTATTCAATGAAACACTTTGGCAATTCACTCAAAACTTTTGAATGAATCACCAAAACCTTTGGTTATTTACTCAAACGTTTTGATGATTTACCCAAACGTTTTGGTGGTTCACTCAAAACATTTGGTGGTTTACTCAAACGTTTTGGTGATTCATTCAAACGTTTTGGTGACTCACTCAAACGTTTTGGTGATTCACTCAAAAGCTTTCAGTGAGCCACCAAAAATCATTTTTGGAGCGGTTGACGAAGCCTTCTTAACAAATATTTATATGAATATCATAATATTATATATAGACAGTATAAATGTTTAAAATTTCAACCATTTTTTATAAATCTTATAAAAATAGAAAAAATATTTTTTTTATTTTCTTATGATTTTATATTGTTAAAAAAAATTGTATATTTGCCTCCTTAATAACTAATGCCTGTGAGAGCAGGAAAAATAAAAAATAAATAAAATGATAAGTCAAAAATTTAACGGTTTCAACACATGGTTCCCGATAGTGATCGCGTACCTTATTTTAAATGCTACAAGATTGAGAATTTCCAGCGCACAAATAACTGCTTTAACCGCTATGGGCACAGCGTGGACTCCGGCTTGGGCAAAATATTCAAGCATGGCAACACAAACTCATGGCAGCATTTCAGACATTCAAGGTTTGTATGATGATGACCATTCTTACATGGAAAAGGTGAAATTGCAATTGAAATATGACATGAATGTCGAATTGTCGGGCGATGACATCAGGGTTATTGAAATCCATGTGGATGCTGACCCACGCGGAGAAGTTCCTGCTTATGGTTATGCACCTAATGGCGTGGTTGTTAATAACAGGCATTTGCTGGCTTCCATTGATGTTTCCAGCACCGAAGAAGGCCATACAAATGATGGCAAAAAGCCTGTGGATGTAGCAAGAATCGGCATGAAGAGAATTATTATAGGAGCTACTGCGCCTATTCCTGCCGCTTCGACTTTTTTGCCTTATCCTGCATCGGGTTCGGTAGATTTTGATATGGCATTCACAGCCGATCAGGCAGGGATGCAATGTTGCGTCGTTTTCTGGTATGAGAACCCAAAGGGCGATAATCGCAGCCCTGAAAGTGTCATGCTGGTTTTCCCGATAATCTAAAGTTATTTCCTAAAAAAATAAAGCCTTCTCAATGTGGGAAGGCTTTTTTGTGGACGAGAGTTTTTTTTTGTTCCAAATTTTTTACTCCTCCTTTTATGATAGCATCCCCTTTTTGGGGTGCTGCAATAAAATGAGGAGAATGATTAAACAACAATTACCAAGTTTATTGAGCACTGTTATTCTTCGCCGGAAGCTCCTTAAAGGAATTCAAAACCACATCCATATCTTTTTCATTATTGGGTAATAAATCAGCCACAGTCCAGCAGTAAACCTGGTAGAAATGACTCATGCTCTCGATGATGTAACATTTATAAACCATCGTTAATTGATCATGCCTGCCGACGATGGTAACCTTATAGGCATCCAAGCCATTTACCTTGACCTGCTCGGGATTAGAGGACTGTACCTGTGTCAGGCTGCCGACAATATTGGAGGTGCTGGTATCGAAGAATTCAACCAAAGTGATGGCTTTGTTATTCACCGTGAGATTAGAACGGATTTCGTCAATAACGATGACATACATGTTTCGCATCGAATCTGAATATTGCAAAGAAGCATCATCATTCAGCAAGGTCTTGGAAGGCACGAGATAGGTGGGCAACTGGACGCTGTATAGATCTTTAATCTTGACTTCTCTGAAGGTCGTTTCCTCAGCATTTTTATTGGTAACGGTGATGCATCCGGCAAGGAGGAGAAACAGGAGATATAGGGGAAGTTTGTTCATTAATTTGGGGAATAAAAAGCTATGATTCAAGGAACAAAAATAAATATTATTATGGAAACAAATATAGATAGAATCCATTATACCTTTTTAGCTCCTTATTTAATGCTAACTTTATTAAAGATGCTACGTAATAAGCAGAATTTATTAATAAAATAACTTCTTTATAAAATATATTGGCTAATAAACTAATTTTGAGCGGTGAATAAAAGATACTTTTTCAGGAAAGGGCGAACGATAATTTGATATGAAGAGAAGCTTACTTGTGCTTTGTTTCCTTTGGTTTCACTGCTTTTACCATATTGCTTTTGCGCAAAATAATTTTAAATCTCAAGAGGATTTAAAGAAGAATGCCGAGAAGACTTTTACCGCAAAAGACTATGTAAAAGCGACGCCTCTATTCTCCCAACTGCTAAGTACGGTGCCTAAGGATGCTAATTATAATTATAAATATGGGGTCTGTATTCTTTACACCAATAATGACAAGGGTAAGTGCCTGAAGTATCTGCAATTTGCGGCGAAGAATCCAAAAACCACGAATGATGTTTATTATTATTTAGGGAAGGCATATCATCTGAATCAAAGGTATGACGAGGCAATCAGCGCATTCAATACTTTCAAAAAGAATGCCTCCTCAGGAGATATACAAAAGAAAGGTGTTGATGCAGAAATACAAAGTATCAACAATGCCAGGAATCATTTAGGCAGTAATGTCAATATGGTGATCGTGTCTAAGAATCAAATTCCTATTGCCTCCTTCACAACCGCTTATGATGTGAGTGCAATGGGTGGAAAAATCATTGACAAACCGCCTATCTATAGGATGAAAGCTGATAAAAATGATATTACAAATAATACTGTTTATATAAATAACGGTCTTAAAGTAATTTACTTTTCGAGCTATGGAATTGATGGGAAGGCTGGTAAGGATATATACAAAGTAACAAAGAATAAAAAGGGGGAATGGTCGGAGCCAGTAAACCTTGGTGCCCCTGTTAACACGGGTTCTGATGAAGATTATCCTTTTATATCTCAAGATGGCAAGACACTTTATTTTTCGAGTAAAGGTCATAACAGTATCGGAGGATATGATGTCTTTAAATCGGTTTATGATTCTGCGAAAAACACCTGGTCTGAACCTGTAAGTGTGGGTACTCCTGTTAATTCTCCTTATGATGATCTGTTGTTTGTTGTTGATAGTACAGGCAATGCAAATTTTGCCTCCACCAGGGAGAGCAGTGATGGGAATATTGGTTTTTATAAAATGATTATCTCTGAAAGACCTATTGAATTTACAACGATCAAAGGTTCTTTGAGAACAGATAAAACGACTGATTCAAAAGATGCAACAATTACAATTTTAAATTACAATGATGGCAGTGTAGTTGATGTGATAAAGGCTGATGAACTGACAGGTTCTTATGACATGAAACTAAAGCCTGGCAGGGGTTATACTATTGTTGTTGAAAAGAAAGGTTATATTCCACATGCCGAGAATATATATATACCCGACCAACTTGTTGAGCATGTCTTAGGTCAAGAATTGAGACTATCTAAAAGTGATTCTTTGGAAGAATTATCTATCTCGAATTACTTTTCAATTTTGGAAGAAAATACTGACCTGAATACAGCAATTAAAACAGAAGAAATCACAAGTGATTTTAAGCATGCTGAAAACTATAAAGAGAAGTTGAAGACTGTTGCGATAAATGATAGAACAATTGATGTCACTCCACCTGTCAATGATATTAGCATGCAGGCTAAAACACTTCCGGTATCTGCCTTTGCAATAAATACAGGAGCAAATAATATTTCCGTTGATACTTCCTCTCCATACTCAAAAGGCAATGTAGCAGGGGGAACTTCTAACAATGAAACACCGGCAAAAAAAGAAGAAATTAAACCGGATACTTCCAAACAAGAAATACCTAATGTAATAACTGCCAAGACCACTAATAATGAAATTGTAACTATTGCATATAGCGATGCTGCCGCCATTCAAAATGAAGCAAAGGAAATGAAAAAGAATGCTGAAATAGCTGAATCCATAGGCAAAGCAAGAGATAGCATGGCAATAAATTTAAATAAAGAGATAGCTTCCTTACAAAAGAAAATTGCTGTAGAAAAGAATGTTGTTATTAAAAAGCATTTGCAAGATTCTATACAGCAAAGGCAGAATGAAGCAGCACAATTAAAGGAGGAAGCAAATGTTGCATATTCACTTTCTAAAGAATATAATGAAGATGGAAGTAAACTTCAAAAGGATGCTGATGAAAGCCTTGCTATTGCAAAGGCTTTGGAGAATTCATCAAAAACTAAGGCAGATGTAAATAATCAAACTGCTGCAAAAAATAATGATAACAAAAGAATTGAAGATACTTTATATAAAAAGGTAGAGAAAATAAACACAAATGATTTGATATTAAAGGCAGCTGCAAGTTTTTCAGAACTATCAAAAGAAAAGCTGATGGAATCGGATAGCGTGTCATTGGCGGCAAATCAACTAAAGACGGAATCTGTTTCTCTTACAAATAAAGCAAACGATACTATTAAGAAAGCTACTATAACCCCTGAACCGGAGAAGACAAGATTAAGAAAGAAGGCAGCAGAATTGGAGCGGCAATCTGCACAAAAACAAATAGAATCAGATCAAGCAACCACTCATGCAAGACAACTGAAAGACTCTGCTGTAAAAGAAGAGAAGAAGGCAACAATAGCAAAGGGTTTGACCAATGATATTATCAATTCTAAAGAAGGCATTACTGTAATTTCAACTCCTTCTACTCAAACTGAAAAAGGTTTTCAAAGTAGCGAAGTTAATAATGAAACAACGAAAAAAACAAATACGGCTGATACATTAGTAACTACTTCTATTGACAATGCTTCAAAGAATGATACAACAAAAATTACAAGCACTATAAAAAATAAAGGAAACATTCCGGATATTGCATTACCCACTCAAACAAAAAGCAATAATAATTTAAATGCAAATACCTCGTCAAATGGAGGAATTGATAAAGACAATAATGCTTCCAATGGAAATAACTCGATAAACATAAATAGTAATAATAGGAAGGACAGTCTTGTGGCGAATGTTGTTCCAAATGACACATCAATTAATCAAAGTAATGCATCAAAAGCCCCAACAACAATAGATAGTGCGGCATATAAAGTAAAAGCTGATACACTTTATTCACAATCCAAAAGGCTTAATGATCAATCACAACAACTTTATGCAAAAGCAAAGAAATCTAAAAACCAAAAGGAGAAAATTAAATTGATGCAACAGGCTCAAAACCTAAGCGATTCCTCTATTGAGAAGCAAAAACAAGGTGATGTGGCAAGTGCAATTGCACCTCAAATAAAAACTACTGAAATACCTGCTGTAGTTGTAAAAAATGACACCCAAACAAATACGATTTCAAATGATACAACAACTAACAATGCTTCAATTGTTATAATAAAAGATACTTCCACATCTCCTAAAAAAATTGATACCGCATCTAAAGAAATAAAAGCAACTGCGGATGTTAGTAATCATCCATTGAAAGAACAAGGTGCCATAGAAAATAAAGGGAACATAGATTCTGCAAGGATAATTATTCCATCAACCACAAAAGGAAATGATGTTTCAAAAACTTCTAGAGCCACTAATGAAAATAATTTAAATTCTCAACAACCAATTAATTCGAACCCGGCTGAAAGCTTTAGGACACAGGCACTTCAATTAGATAATGAAGGGGATAGTCTTTCAAATCAATCGAAAATACTTTATGTAAAAGCTAAGGCTACCGATGATAAAGTTGAAAAGCGAAATCTTAATATGCAAGCATTCAATCTTCAAAATGAAAGTAAATCATTGCATCAACAGGCTGCTGATAAAAGAAAAGAGGCTGACCAATTAAATCAACCTAATTCCACTAATGAAATTGTAACAACTAAAGCTGATACGAGCAATCAAAATATTGAGGTTGTAAAAAGCTCCGACAATAACACGAATGCAAAAAATTCTAATAACTCGATACCAGCGCAACCACCTGTTTCTATGGGGAATGAACGATTGGATACCAATAATGTTGATTATCCAAGATATATTCAATTGGTTGCATCAGCAAAGGAAAAACAGAAGGCAACAGAAGCTGAATTTGCGAAAGCAGTGGACTTGGAAAACCAGGCTAAAGATGAAAATAAGCAAGCCCAAGAAAAATTAGATCAGGTAAATAAATTAAAGAAGAAAAAAGAAAAACAACAAGCCACGAAGGATGCTAAAAATTTACAAAGCGAAGCAAAATTAAAACAGCATGATGCCGACAGTATCTATGTTCTTGCAAAGGAAATGGCAAAACAATCGGATAATCAAAAAGCTGAAGCGATTACATTAAGAGAAAAGTTGGAAATCCAAGACTCTGCTGATAAATCTTCTTCCAAAATAAATGAAACTGAATCAAAAAATAATACAAGAACCAAGCAAGATATTTCAAACAGTTCATCCAATAATTATGTCTTCAGCATCTCGAATGAAAAAGCCACTAAGAATGAGAAACGAAGCATTCCTCATAATGAAAAACTCCCTGATGGGTTATATTTTAAGGTCCAGATAGGAGCATTTAAAACACCTGTCTCCTCCGATGCCTTCAAGGGTTTGCAGCCCATAACTTATGAGGATGGTCCGAATGGATGGCTTCGATATACTGCAGGATTATTTCAAACTTTTGAGAGTGCCAACCTTGCAAAGAAAGAAATTAGAAGAATTGGTTACAAGGATGCCTTCGTCGTGGCTTATCATAACGGAAAAAGGATTTCAATTTACGAAGCAGGATTATTGATTCATGACTATACAAAACCTCAAAAGGAGACTTATCAATTTGTTTATATCGAAGAAACAAAGGTCTTGAAAGCTAACAGTATTTATCCTGAAAAGTATGCCCCGGAACTTGCGGATGTCAATCTGAACGTCTTTAACAATGCGGTGAAAAGATCACCCGTGGCTTTGGTTAATGATGTGAATGATTCTTCAAAAAATACCGTTGCATCATCTTTACAAAACAATATTCCCACCGCAACAACTTCTTCAAATCAATCTTCATTCAATATTAAAAACACCGATGGATTATTTTATACCATTCAGGTAGGTGTGTATGGAACTGCCACTCCCCCGCGCATTCTTGAATCATTGAAGCCATTAAATACTGAAGTTACTCCAAAGGGTTATTATCGTTTCTTATCTGGTCTGTATAATTACTTTCCACCTGCCGATGCTGCCAAAAATCAGATTGCCAGGACTCTGGTTCCTGATGCTTTTGTGGTTGCTTATTATAAGGGTTCGAGGATCGGATTGGTACAGGCAAGGGAATTAGAAAAGACTGTTACCCCAACGAAATTTGATGTTGCCCCAACTTCTACAAACATTCAGGAACCCGCACCAATCAATACAAATACTACAACCAGCAATAACGATTCAGCCGCAATACATACTATTGCGCCAATAATCAAGGCACCTGAAGAACCTATAAGTCCCTCCACTATTATCTTCAAGGTTCAGTTGGGAGCTTATCGCGAACAGGTGCCTTTTGATGTGGTGGATTTGTTCCTAAAGTTAAGCAGCAAAAACATTACCCACTACAAGGATGCTGATGGTCTTACCTATTACTTTGCCGGCGAGGTTCATGATTATGATACCGCAGTCCAATTAAAAAATATGGTCATTGCTGCCGGAATCAAAGATGCATTTGTCGTGGCTTTTAGCGGAGATAAAAAAGTCCCGATGGAGAAAGTAAAGAAGCTGGTTAAATAATAGACCTCTATCATATTTAATCACTATTTGTTTTATAAAAAGTCCCCCCAGGGACAACTTCTAATCTTTTGCTATAAACAGGTAATCACTACCGGACTTTCGCACCATCTGATTTGCGATAATTATGAAAGAAGTCTAATCCCTCCTCTATGTTTTATAATTTTGGAATAATGTGAAATTTAATTAGGCATGAAGAAATTTTTCTCTTCTTAATACAAATTATAGAAGGCGGAATACAAATTATAGGAAGGGGGATGGTATTTATAGGAAGCGGGACGGTAATTACAGGAGAAGGGACGGTAATTATAGGAAGGGGAATGATAATTATAGAAGCTGGGATAATAATTATAGGACAGCAGAAAGCAATTATAGAAGGAGGGAAGGACATTATAGAAGGAGGGACAGCAATTATAGAAGGGGGGACAGGCATTATATATTGCATAGAAATCAATACTTTAGATAATTTTTTGCTGGCTTTCATCTTTTATAATAACAGGGAATTCAAAACTTAATTGTAACAAACCATTATACGCCAAATGAAATTAGAAATTAATCATTCAAAATAACAAAGCCATAAGATACATGGAATAGATGTCGTGCTTTATCGGATTTTTTTAATGTTTATAAAATGGAGTTTAATTTAACAAACATGAAAAAAAGATGAATGATAATAAACCTTTTTAATATATTCGCCGTCTTAAAAAAATAGAATACATTCCTTCCACCTTTTGTATCACTTCATAAAAACAAAATATGAAAAAAATAACTATCCTTCTTTCAACCATTTTCTTTTTAATCAGTTATAACCTTTCCGCACAGCTTTATTGGATGGAGCATGGCGGTAGTCCTGACGTAGATGAGGGTATCGCAGTCGGCTCTGATGCTGCCGGAAACACCTACGCTACCGGCTATTTCACAAACACTGCAAAATTCGGTTCTACTATCCTTACAACCTTTGGGCAGACTGATATAGTTCTTACAAAGATGAATAATTTAGGTGCTTATGTATGGGCAGTTCAAGCTGGCGGTATTGGTTCAGATCGCCCGACAGCTCTGCGCACCGACTCTATGGGTAATTGCTACATTACCGGGTTTTATTACGGCACCGCCACCTTTGGAAGCTTTCATATTACATCTACAGGCGCGCAGGATGTCTTTATCGCAAAATATGACAGCTCTGGTACCTGTATTTGGGTGCGTACTTGTGGCGGAACAGAGGAAGACATTGGTCATGCCATTGCTCTTGATCCTTCGGGGAATGTCGTGGTTACCGGGGAATTCCAAGGGACTTCGACTTTTGGCACTTCTGTCTTCACAAGCATGAATAACAGTGTTGATATCTTTACTATTAAATATGATAACAACGGTACCTTCTTATGGGCGAAGCAAGGTGCGGCAAAATACACCGATATTGGAGCTGCTGTGGTATGTGATGCTTCCGGAAACGTATATGTGACGGGGCAATTCAGCGATACCATTACTTTTGATTATGTTACCAATTGCAATATGTATAATGGAATATTCCTCATTAAATATAATGCCTCCGGTGTTGAACAATGGATGAAGTTTTCCGGTGGTGGAAATTACAATGTTGCCAATACCATCTACATTGATCAGAGCGGAAACCCTGTAATAGCAGGTGATTTGCATGGCAGCATTACTTTTTTCTATGCCCCTACCAATATTACCATGACTACCACCTATCCCAACAATATCTTCCTTGCTAAATATAGTCCTGCCGGTAATCTTATCTGGAGTCTTGCCAATGGTTCCAACTCTTATGTTACTGCAAAGAGCCTGGTGATTGATGAACTCGGCAATAATTATCTTACCGGAAACTTCGCCTGTACTTTCACTCAATATGCCGATGTTTATGGTCAGGGAACCTTCTGTAGCATTGGGTTTAATGATATTTATGTTTCCAAATGGGATGTTGCGGGGAATAAAATCTGGAACAGACAAGTCGCAGGTCATGCTGATGACAATGGAACCGGCATTGCATTGAATGCTGCCGATGAAATATTACTTACCGGGAGCTTTGGAGAAACAGTTATTTTTCCTGTCCGCTGGGCAAATTTCATTGGATATGCCGATACTGTCTTTAATGGCTGTACTCCGTACTATTGCAATGACTTTAGTTATTCTCAATACAAGGGTTTGAGGTCTTATGGAAACTCGGATATGTTTGTGGCGAAGTGCCTTGATACTATGCGGCAGCCTTATGACTATTTTCTTCGCTCCGGCAATAATTGCGACAGACCTTATGACAGTATGTGCCTTGGGCAATGGCTTGGACCTTGTTCTGATTCTGCTCATGGCTGCGATTCTGTCATTGTTCAGGTAAATACTTTTGCTTGTAAGGACCTCGCGCCATCTTATTCTTTCCATTGGTCTAATGGTTCTACTAATGACACCGCTAAGATTTGGACTTCGGGATGGGTTTATCTATTACATTCCCATCCAGATGCCTGTGACACTAAGACAGATTCCATCTATGTTACTATTTATCCCATTCCGCCTATTCCTGCAATCTCTGACAACCAATTGGTGAACGTAGATGCTATTCAGACATACATTGTGCAGGTTTGTGTGCCTGATTCCATTAGTATATGGGCTAGCAATTATGATCCCACGGATTCTATTTATTGGATTAATCCAAATAATGTCATTACACATGATTCCAGCCTTCCTAATAACCACGTTGATGGATTATATCTTTTCGTTGTTACGAATTCTTATGGCTGCACCGATACTAATGCTGTCCTGCTTGAATTTGATTCCTTGCTTCCTCCCATTCATCCCAAAATAATTTTTCCTCAAGACACTTTTAATACCGATACCATTACCCTTTGTCTTGGTAATCCTTTCGAAGCTGTCATAAGAGATACTGTTACCGGGGCTGACTGCTATCCGAATACTACTATCATCTGGACTGTTTCCCCTGTGATTCCTGAATTATTCGGTATCTATTTTACTCAGTATTGTCAATGGTATATTTACAACTGGTTTTGGCCCTCTGTCAGTGGTTGGTACACGGTTACTGCACATATTAATTTGGGAAATGTCTGTAATCTTATTGATGTAACCACTTCGCGCTCCATTTACATCGTTGTTCTCCCCCACCCTACTCCTATCATTAAAGGAGATACTGCCTTCTGTCCCGGAGATTCTGTTGAATTGCTCGCATCCGGCGGTGTGAGTTATCTTTGGGGGTATAATGAATTCAATACCTATTATTTTACCCAATTCAATACTAATCAAGATATCTGGGTGAATCAAACAGGTTACTATATCGTCGCTGTTACTAATGCCGGCGGCTGTAGCGATTCCATAATAGTACATGTTCAGCAAAAGCCTTACCCTGAAATCACCATGAATCCTGTTTTCGGAATCATTTGTCCCAATGACTCTGTCTTGCTCACTGTTTCGGGCAATGGAACCTTCGCTTGGGATGGTCCGAACGGTGCTATTCCGGGCGATACCGACCAGATATATGTTCAGCTCGCAGGTCAATATTATTGTTACAATGTTGATACGCAAGGTTGTCCACAACTTTCCAATACTGTCATTGTTACGGCATACAATACTCCCTATCTTAAAGTCATTCCCGACACTGCTTTTTGTAAAGGCGATTCTGTGGAGATCGTTGTTGTTACTACTCCCGGCAGCAATATCACTTGGCTTCAGCCTCTTTCCGGTGATAGTCTTTTCGTCTATGTTGATACTACTGATTACTATTCTTGTTCGGTATTTTCCTGTAATATCACGACCATAGCCGGTGTTCATGTTACGATGGTTACCTCTGCTGCGCAGATTGATTATACTGGTTCCACTACCTTCTGTGCTGGCGATTCAATCGTGTTGTCTGGGAATAGCGGAATGACACAATATATCTGGCAACCCGGTAATATTATAGAGCCGACGATGACTGCCTATACCAGCGGCACCTACCTTTTGATGACTCTTGACTCTCTTGGCTGCCAGGCTTTTGATAGTGTTACCATTACTGTTACTCCGGCTTATTATACTCCATCTTTGAAGGTCATTCCTGATTCTGTCTTTTGCATAGGGCAGTCTGTGGTGTTGAATGTTTTGTCTGATTCATTAAGCACCATCCAATGGCTTAATCCTCTTTCCGGTAATAGCTTCCAGCAGGTTGTTGATACCACCGGAACATACATTTGCAGCGTAACTTATTGCAATATCACAACTACTGACAGCATCACGGTTACGGAATTAAATCCTGCTGCAAACATCACTGCATCCGGTCCCCTGACTTTCTGTAGTGGAGATTCCATAACCCTCACTGGCAGCGGCAATTTCACAAATTATATATGGCTTCCTGATTCTGTTTCCAATCAAAACATCATTGTTCACAATCCTGCTGTCTATCATCTCACCATAACTAATTACATTGGCTGCACAGCGACAGATTCCATTAAGATAGACACCATTCCAAACCCTACTCCCATGGTGCCTTCAGCCGCTACCTGTGCTGGGACTTCCATCACTCTTATTGCGAATGGCAATCAGCAGGTTTATTGGTATAATGATGAATTTGCTACCACTCCTTTTGATTCAGGATATACCTTTACCACACCTTTGCTTTATACTACGATGACTTATTACATCCTCACGAATACCGGGGTTTGCAGAAGTATGCTTGTCCCGGTTGTTGTGGAAGTTGAGCCTTGCTTTATTAATATTCCAAATATCTTTACTCCTAATAATGATGGCTATAATGACTTCTTTGCCTTCCAAGCCGATGGTTTCCTGACTTATCATCTTATTATTTATGATCGCTGGGGATTAAAGATGTTTGAAAGCTACCAACCGAATCTTTATTGGGATGGTTATGATCAGGCAGGCAGGCAATGTCCTGACGGCACCTACTATTATATCTTCTATGGCGATGATTATAATGCTCATCCTTATTCTACGCATGGTTATATTACTCTTATAAGGTAGTTTTCTTGGAATGTTTCATAAGATAGGAATAATGCTGCTTTGTTGTATATACGAAGTTTCGGCTTGTCATTCCGTCGAAGGAGGAATCCTATTATTATTCCAATAAGATTCCTCCTTCGTCGGAATGACAAGGACTCACAGTTTCAAAAATGTAATTGTATTATTGGTTTATTCAGCCCAACAGTCCTTATTAAGAATATCCTTTTCCAAAGATTCAATATTGAATACTGAAAGATTAAGGTTGTGTTGATTAACTTTACTAAAGCTTTGAACTTTAGTAAAGTCAGATGCCATTAATTTTTATTTATTTCACTCCTACGGAGTTTTGGAAGTTGTTGTTCCTTGTTTGCTATTAAGATTTCACTCCTTCGGAGTTTTAGAAAGAACCTTAAGAATATTTAAAAACTCCGTAGGAGTGAAATCTTAATAGATAATATGCTCCATCATACCATTAAAACTCCTTAGGAGTGACATGATATGGAGAACTTTACTAAAGCTTTCAACATTAGTAATGTCAGATGCCGAACTCCTTGCCATTAAAGCCTTCCATCCACATCTCTTTCCTGAAGTTCCTGGTATGGAAATTCTTTTTCTAAGTATAAGAGTGGAAATTCTAAGGTTATATGCACTGTATCTAAGGTTAGTTACAGTGTATCTAAGGTTAGTTACAGTGTATCTAAGGTTAGATACGCTGTATCTAAGGTTAGATACGCTGTATCTAAGGTTAGATACGCTGTATCTAAGGTTAGATACGCTGTATCTAAGGTTAGATACGCTGTAACTAAGGTTAGATACACTGTAACTAAGGTTAGATACAGTGTAACTAAGGTTAGATACAGTGTAACTAAGGTTAGATACGCTGTAACTAAGGTTAGATACAGTGTAACTAAGGTTAGATACAGTGTAACTAAGGCTACATACGGAATTTGTAAGCAAGCATACAGAAGATGTAAGCACACATACAGAAGATGTAAGCACACATACAGAAGATGTAAGCACACATACAGAAGATGTAAGCACACATACAGAAGATGTAAGCAAGCATACTGAAGATGTAAGCACACATACAGAAGATGTAAGCACGCATACAGAAGATGTAAGCACGCATACGGAAGATATAAGCACACATATTGATAATGTATGCTTACATTATCAAATCTTATGCTTAGACCTTTCATTCTTAACCTTGGATCCACTATCTCTAACCTTCTTTTTCCTGAACATAAGGTTGCGATTTCAACTATTAAACATAGAAATTCTTGTCTTTACATTAGATAAGAAATTTCAAGAGATGGTTCTTCAATAAAGATAAGTTTTTAAATCGCCCTGTTTATTGGGAATTCTGGAAAGAACCTTATTTTGAATTTAATGACTGTCGGGTTGTATAAACCAAATTTTATCTTGTCATTCCGACGAAGGAGGAATCCTATCCATATTTCTATAGGATTCCTCCTTCGTCGGAATGACAAGTTTACACAGTTTTTATACTGTAATTATATTGTTGGTATAAATAACCCGACAGTCATTTTGAATTTATATAAGGTATAATATGTTTCCCTAAGCAGACCGTAATCTCCTCTTTGTGGTGTGTTGAAAATTCTCTTTTATAGTTTGTTTCAAAACAGGTTTTATCTCTTGTTTCTTTTCCTTCAATTTAGTCCTTAGTTGTATGGCGAAGGTTCCCCCAATAAAACTTAAGAGCAATAAAGAACTGATCAGCGAAATAGTTTCACAGGGAGCATAAAAAGCAGGTTCAAATTTGAATTCAATAAGATGATTTCCGGCAGGGATATTCATGCCTCTCAAGATATAATCCGTACGAAAGTATTTTGCAGGTTTGCCATCCAGATATGCATTCCAGCCATTAGAAAAATAAACCTCCGAAAATACTGCGAGTTGCTCAGAAGTCGTATTTGAATGGTAGGTTAAATCATTCGGAAGATAATTGGTTAATTTAATAGTAGAAAGAGAATCCGGCGCAGGGTGAAGATTGCCTAAAGAAGATTTGAATTGCGCATCAATGACAGCAATGCTGGCAGGATCAAACTTCCCCATGACATTAAGTTCTGAATCTGCATTCTCGACAATCTTATAATCTTTCACAAACCAGCAGTTTCCCAAAGCATTAGTATTGAGATAGGGCGCGCCATCCAAACTATCAATAATATATTTCCCATTAAGCATATTTATACAATCAGCGCTCGCCATCGCTTGCTTAATTTGCTCTTGATTCCTGGTCTTAAAGGAATTATTAATCTTGCTTATTTCATTAAGCAATTCAGCATTTTTCAACTCATGGAACCGTTGTAATATTGCACCGTTATAACCTCCGATAGATTTATGGAAAAACGAGGTACGAGCATCATTAAAAGGATCCCCTTGTATATTCATGACGCGATAGTCAAGGCTTTTATCTTTTTGAATTTCAAGGTCGGCATTCTGAGGCAGATAAGCGATATCGCCAATATTGGGATACTTAAAACTATCATCATTAAGATACCTTTTATCCACTGCCCAGAGATCGCCAACAATCAATAATCCCATGCCAATGATAAGATATTGTTTCCTGAAATTAAATCTTGCATAAGCACATATCAGAAGCCCGGCAAGAGCAATGAATCCAAAGCTTCGAACGGCATCATTAAAGAGAATATTATCACGGGCTTTGGTGACATTATCATTAAATTCTTCAGCTTGACTGTTGCTATGTCCTTGTTTAATCAATTGGTCTTTGTAAAGCGTGTATTCATTCTTTAGTTCTATTTTTCCATTCGTCAAAACCTCAATAGTCTTGTTTGTATCGGAATATATTGTTGCGGAAATAAAGATTAGAAAAGTAATAGCCGAAGCAATGACGATGTCAGTATAAAGTCTTTTCTTGTTAGTAAGAAGATATTTAGTGTTAAGAATTCTATTCAAAGCAAAGACCGCAAGAAGAGGCATACAAAACTCGGCAATGATAAGAACAATGGTGACAGACCGGAATTTATCATATTCAGGAAAATGTTCATACATCCAATAATTAAAATCAGGGAAATTTTTCCCCCAGGCAAGCAAGATGGAAAGAATCGTACCGACCAGAATCCACCATTTATTATTCCCTTCCACAATCATAAGCCCGAGAAGAAAAAGAAAACATACGATAGCCCCGACATAAACAGGTCCGTTAGTAAATTTTTGATTGCCCCAGTAAGCAGGAAAGTTCCCGATGTTCTCCTGAAATATGGGATTGACATTATTCAATGCCCCATCCTCATCATGAATGGTCTCATTGCTGCGACCTCCCTTGAAATTAGGAACCAGCATCGTCATCGTTTCGCCGATACCATAACTCCATTCAAAAACAGCATCCTTAGAAAGACCTGTAGCAGTCTTCCTGGCGGTAAGATCGCTGGGTCCGCGAATTGAATATTTGCTGTAATCTGCCATAGCATACAGGCTGGTGAGATTAGACAAGATGGCGATAACAGTAACCGTAAGAATGATGGCTGAAGCATTGATAAAAGATTTCCAGAGCTTGTCTTTAAAGGTTTTATATACCTGGAAAGCCAGCATGACCATGAGCAGCAAAATGAGATAATAAGTAACCTGGGGATGACCGGCATTAATCTCAAGAGCAACAGCCAAACCGGTAAGCGCACCACCGATAAGATATTTGCCACGGTAAGTAAGAATTATTCCAGCCAAAACAGGCGCCATATATCCGATGGCTTCGGCTTTTGTATTATGTCCGGAAGCAATAATAATAAAGAAATAAGACGAAAGACCAAATGCCAGAGCACCAATAACAGCAAGGCGATAATCCACATTAATAACTATTAAAAGAAGATAGAACCCTGCGAAATAAAGAAAGAGATAATTGGCAGGATTAGGGATGCCTAAGGTCAAAGCTTTGTCAATGTATTGAATAAGATTGAAAGGATACCTTGTCGAAATAGGATAAGAAGGCATTCCACCAAACATACTGTTGGTCCAAAGTGGCTCGGCATCATGTACATTCCTGAAATCGGTAATCTCTTTAGAAGCCCCGTACCATCGGTCAATATCACCTTGATTCAAAACTTTATTCTGAAGCAACGGAGAGAAATAGATCAATGCTACTGCAACAAAAATGGCTATTACAATAGTGTGTTTCAGGATTTGGGTACTTAGATTTCTATTCACAGCATTCATACTAATATTATCAAATTTACCTCCTTTAAATATTTCGGTGGTAAAATTAGAAGAACATTTCTGAATGGCAATACCAATTAAGGTATCTTTAACAGCAATAGAAAAAAGGTTCTTAGAATAGTTCAAACCCTGCTATTGACAGGTCAATTGGGTTATTGAATATTTAATGGAAAGGAAAAAAGATTTACATTGATTGTCCGGAAATCTGTTTTGATGAACTTTACCATTAATGATGAGTTATGAAGTAGGAGTTATGAATCTGTTGACAACTCATAACTCATACTTAATAACTCATTACTCTTTTACAAACTTCCCTCGCTCGCTACTATTATTGCTTCTTATCTCATAAAAATAAATTCCGCTATTCCAATTGTCAATTGATAATTGACAATTGACATTGGATAAGATTCCTTTATAGACTTCATTCCCCAGAAGGTCAGTTATTGTCAATTGTGCATTATCAATTGTCCATTGAGACTTGATGTTTAGAATAGTAGTAGTGGGATTGGGATAGAGGGTGATGCTTGGGGCGGAAGGAGGTATGGAGGGGATTCCTGTAGTCATATCATACACGGAAATAAAATTCCCAAATGCAACTGGTTCATTTCCGACATTAATAGTATCCGTCACAGTATTTGTAAGAGAGTCAATGACACTTACTGTATTATCATATTCATTTGCAACATAAATCTTATCTCCATTAGGGCTTATAGATATACCTTGTGGGTATCCACCTACTGGAATAGTAGCTGAAACACTATTTGTATTAGTATTTATTATGCTTACTGTATTATCATCAGCATTTGTAACATATACATTATTCCCATTAGGGCTTACTGCTACTCCAAAAGGTACATTGCCAACTGGAATTGAATCCAAAACAGTATTAGTTGCAGTATTTATTACATAAACTTTATTGCTAAAACCATCATTAGCAACATATAACTTACTTCCATCAGGACTAACAGCTACGCCAAAAGGATTATCGTAAGGAAAATGACCAACATGAATTATTGACAAAACAGTATCAGCCATTGTGTTAATAGTGCTAACTGTAGCATCAGAACTATTCACAACATAAACTTTACTTCCATCTGGGCTGACAGCCATACCCATAGGATAATTACCAACCGGAATTGTTGCTGAAACCATATTGGTAGTTGTATTAATTACACTTACTGTATTAGAACCCTGATTCGAAACATATACTTTAGTTCCATTTGGAATTACAACAAGTGTCCAAGGTCTATTACCTACATTAACAGGAGCAGAAACAGCATTAGTAGCAGTGTTTAAAACACTTATGGAATGAGAATCTAAATTCGAAATAAATACTTTACTTCCATCTTGACTCACAGATACCCCAAAAGCTCCATAGACAACTGGAATTGTAGCAGTTACCGTATGTGTTGTTACATTAATAACAGATACTGTACCAGCACCAGCATTCGTGATATACGCAGTCTGCCCCTCCCCCTTCCCTCCAATGAAACCCGCCACCACAAGCATCATTAATTTTATAACATTATTCTTCATGATTTTAATTTGTTTGATAAAACGATTTTTGAATATTTTGGAATGGCAAAGTTACATTAAATAGTTTGGAATAGGAAAAGTTTCCACGAATCCTTTCAGGTGCGAAGCTCCTGGAAGGTTTAATTCTTATAAATCAAGAGAAATGTATGCATCCTGACTGGAGCTTCGCACCAGTCAGGATGCCTGTTCCAAAAACTTAGTCAATGGTTGAAATTGTTTAGCCTATATTTTTTTAACCTTAGTAGAAAGTAATGTTAAGTGAGACATAAAAACCTTATTACCTTATTTAACTTTATATAATATGGCAATAAGGTTTTAAAATCTAAACTTGTTTCCTATTCTACTAAGGTTAAAAAAAACAGCAGGAACATCAGATGCCGAACTCCTTGCCATTAAAGCATTCCAGCAACATCTCTTTCCTGAAGTTCTTGGTATGGAAATTCTTTTTCCAAGTATAAGAGTGAAATATCCAGGCGTAAGACCTCAACTCTTATGCATAAGACCCCAACTCTTATGCATAAGACCTCAACTCTTATGCATAAGACCCCGACTCTTATGCATAAGACCTCAACTCTTATGCATAAGACCTCAACTCTTATGCATAAGACCCCAACTCTTATGCATAAGACCTCAACTCTTATGCATAAGACCCCGACTCTTATGCATAAGACCCCGACTCTTATGCATAAGACCTCAACTCTTATACTTAGATATTTCACTCTTATGCCTAAGAGTTGAAGTCTTATACTTAGATATTTTATTCTTATGTATAGTTCCTCGACTCTTAACCTTGGTTTTTTAAGAAAGAACCTTGGAAATAGTATTTACAGATATAGTTCTTTAGCTTTTATGTATAGCTTCTATAGAAGCATACTTTCTTCCATTAATACCTTGCAAGGAACCCTTGATTTGAATAATAGACCTCTTCGGAAAATAGTAAAGTAAGTATAAAATTTCCTTTTTAACCTTAGTATAAAACCTGGCATTGGCTGTAATCCAAACCTTATTCCCTTATTCAATAGGCTTTACTGGGAATTTTGTGGGTAAATGATTATAGCGGGATATTAACCAAAATTTAAAGGGATAAAATTTAACCACAGAGTACACAGATTAACACAGATTTTGGTCGCCAAGAATCTGTGTTAATCTGTGTACTCTGTGGTTAAATTTTATCCTATTGAATCAATGTAAATTAAGCTTCCCACAAAATTCCCAGTAGAACCATTCAATAAGGTAATAAGGTCATCATTGACTCTAATTATTTTCTACTAAGGTTATTTTCCGAAGAGGTATAATCTTTCCTACAATCTGATTAGTGAAGGAGCTGCTTTTAAATTATTTTTCGCGGGTAAATCGTACAAAAACACCTTCTTGTTTCAGAAGAAATGAAGCAGCATCCGTCTCAAAAAGAAGTTCAATTCCATAATCAAAATTCTTAAAATCATCTTTTGCAATCGCTTCCATCGGAATAGGAATTTGTCCTGTCGCCTGATTGATTAAAGTAGAATCATGCTTACTGATAGTGATGTGCATCTCTAATCCTTTATTATAATAGATTCCCAAATACTTATTTAATTCTTCGGGACTGACATTTATGGTTTTATGATTAGAAATAGTATAAGGTTTATTGTAACAAATCTTCAGGACAGTACTCATCACTTCGCTGATAGCTGTCACGGTGCCATTAGTACATAAAGCAACGGTAAAATGATCCTCAGGAAAGTATTCCAAAGTAGAAACAAAGCCGTCTATTTGCCCGGTATGACCATACCCAAGCTTGTTGTAGAAAAGGAAAGTAAACATTCCCATTCCATAATCATCCTTCATTGTTTTCATAAGTTCAAGACTGTTTTTATTAACCAACTTACAGGCAAATAGAGCATCAATAAATTTATTTAAATCGCTCGGAGTAGCGACTACAGACCCGCTCCCGACAAAGACACTACCGTCGGACTCCTTCATTTTAGCGGCATGATTCCCGGTAAAGAAATAAGAATAAGACTCCTTGTTCTTCACATCAATTTTAGTGGTGGAATAGGTATTTTCTAATCCAAGCCTGGCAGTTATTCTATCCCGAAGCGCATCCTTGTAAGACTGATGACAAATCTTTTCAATAATATAAGCCAGCAGATTATAATTTGTGTTGCTATAAGCAAACTTCTCATCCGGCGCAAATTCGGGAGGCTTGCTTGCAATAAGAGAAAGCATTTCTTCTTGTGTTTTCGGCTGATCCATCCAATCATAAAATGCAGTATCTTCGGTGAAATCAAAAAGCCCGCTCCTGTGTTGAAGAAGATGAGTGATGGTAATTTTATCAGCATTGGGAAGGCGAGGAAAAAACTTCTTTAGCGTATCCGTAAGACTTAATTTCCCCTCCTCGACAAGCTCCAAAATCATGGTCGCAGTAAACAGTTTGGAGATAGAACCTATTTTATATTTGGTATCAATGGTGGAATGGATTTTCTCTTCCTTGGAAATTAAGGAATAGCCCGTGCTGCAGGTATAAATAATCGTATCATTCTTAGAAACAGCAATGCTGTACATCCCTTTATGATTGCTCATGATGGCGGTAAACAAACTATCCAATCTTTCTTTATTAATACTTTGGGCACTACATATATTAATGCTAATACCAGCCAAAAAGAAGGCTGCGAAAACGGTATAAACAATCAACCCATTTCTAAAATTAAGGAAACTCATATTAGTTATTTGTTTTTGCAAAACTAAAATTTCAAAAGGAAAGGAAGGGTGAAGAACTTTACTAAAGTTTCTGACTTTAGTAAAGTTGAAAGCCGAACTCCCAGCCATTAAAGCCTTCCATCCACATCTCTTTCCTGAAGTTCCTGGTATGGAAATTCTTTTTCCAGGTATAAAAGGGAAAAATCTAAGGTTAGTTTCCAAGGAACAGTGCATTGTTTCAAAGGAACAGTGCATTGTTTCCAAGGAACTGTGCATTGTTTCCAAGGAACAGTGCATTGTTTCTAAGGAACTGTGCATTGTTTCCAAGGAACAGTGCATTGTTTCCAAGGAACTATGCATTGTTTCCAAGGAACAGTGCATTGTTTCCAAGGAACAGTGGATGGTTTCTAAGGAACTATGCATTGTTTCCAAGGAACAGTGCATTGTTTCTAAGGAACAATGCATGGTTTCTAAGGAACTATGCATGGTTTCCGAGGAACTATGCATTGTTTCCGAGAAACTGTGTATAGTTTCAAAGGAACTATGCTTAGATGCTAAGGAACTGTGCCTGGTTTCCGAGGAACTATGCTTAGATACTGTGCATCTAACCTTAGTTTTTTAAGAAAGAATCTTGGAAATAGTACTTATAGATATAGTTCATTTCCTTTTATGTTTAGGTTCTATAGAAGGATGCTTTCTTCTATTAATTCGTTGCATCAAAGTAAGTTAAGGGAATAAAGGTTTAAAGGCATAGGGCATAAGGTATAGGGAATAGGGTATAGGGTATAAGGTATAGAGTATAAGGTATAGAGTATAAACCTTATACCCTATACCTTATACCCTATACCCTATTCCCCATGCCTTATACCCTATTCCCAAAACACTTACTTTAATTTTTCTAATTTTGGCATCTCATAATCTAATAATATATACAACATGAAAAGTCTATCCTTAATCGTAATCACCTTTGTTTTAGCCACCTTCAGTATTGCCCAGACCATCCCTGCATCTAAGAGAGTGCAATGGTCTCCTGTCGGAATGTTTTCTAATAATCCTGTCATCACCACCGAACTTAATGTCATGAATTTTGGTGCTCATGGCGACAGTATCAATGATGATGCCCATGCCATTGACAGTGCCATGAACTCTTTGAATGGTCATGCCGGCATTATCTATTTTCCTCACGGAAATTATCTGATTAAATCAACGTTGAATCTGCCTGACAGTGTCATTCTGCGTGGTGATTGCTATGATTCTGCACGTTTGATTTTTAATCTTAATGGTGCTAATATTGATTGCATAGATGCCCAGGTAAATCAGACTGATACCTTCCAAAACATTGTTGCAGGATTTACCATAGATACTACTTATATTGTTCTGGACAGCACTACCGGCTTCAATGTCGGCGATTATGCTGAAATTTCCGAGACTAATGGCGCCTGGAATACTGTTCCCGCGACATGGGCTGTGGATTGTGTCGGGCAGATCATTCATATAACTGCCATCAGTGGCGATACGATTCACTTTACGAACCCTTTGCGAATCAACTATACACCTTCTCTTCATCCCCAGATTAGAAAATGGACTCCGAGAAAGTTTGTTGGCATCGAAGATTTGCGCATGACCCGTGCTGATACCGGTCTGCCCGCAGGAGGCTATATGATGAATTTCTATAACGCCATTAATTGTTGGGTAAAGGGCGTTGAAAGTTATCATAGTTGTGGTGCTCATGTGGCTCTGAATGTCAGTACCAATATTACTGTATCAGGATGTTATTTTCATGATGCTTATGCTTATGATGGCACGAATACAAGGGGCTACGGCGTTATGATGATTCAGCATACCGGGCAATGTCTGGTAGAAAATAATGTCTTTAATCATCTTCGTCATGCTGTCATTGTGAAGCAGGGTGCTAATGGAAACGTTGCCGGGTATAACTATGCCATTAATGAATATCGCGTGGAAAATCCCACTGATGCAGGAGCCGATCTGGTATGTCACGGGCACTATTCTTTTGCTAATTTATTTGAAAGTAATATTGTAAATAATATCATGATAGATTCGACTTGGGGACCCACAGGTCCTTATACCACTTTCTTTCGTAATCGCGCGGTATTGTATGGTATTTTGATGACTCCCGGTGCCAGTGTTTTATCAGACAGTCTTAATTTCGTCGGCAATGAAACTACTGACAATGCTTTTCTTCATGGCTTATATTATCTTGCCGGTACGAATCATTTTCAATGGGGTAATAATATCTTAGGCACCATCACTCCGGCGAATACCACTCCTCTTCCTGATACGTCTTATTATAGAACATCATTTACTGACCTCTTTCCGACCACTCCCTATCCTCCAACCATTGGTATTCCTAATACTTTGAATACAGGCACCATTCCCGCCATGCAAAGATATGTTGCCGCTGGAAGGATGACAGTTTCACCAAATGCTCCTTGTGTTTTAACAGGAATTCCTTCGATTAATTCTACAGAGAAAGTTCTTATTTATCCCAATCCTGCTGCTGATAATTTCTTTGTCATGTTGAATAATAATGGTTCTTCTACTCTGGAAATAATTACGTTGGATGGAAGAATGATTTCTTCTGTTTCTATTCCCAAAGACCAGCATCTTACAGAAATAAATACTGCTGATTTCCCACAAGGCATCTACTTTATCAAGGTGATTAATGATAAAGAAGTCGTGGTGAAGAAGATTGCTGTAGAAAGGTAATATCCAAATTATATATTCAGTCTTCGGGTTTTCACCTCGTGGAATGATGTGCTATTATTTGTCCATTAACTTTGTAATATTGCACCTCAAAATAAACACATATATATGAGTAGAAATTTAATTGTATTAATGACTGTAATGATGATTGCAGTAAGTGCTGCGGCACAGAATGATTCTTTAACGAAGAAAGATACTTTAACCAAAAGAGATACTATCTGGCGTAGAGGCGGCTATGGAAATGTAACCTTCAATCAAGCTTCCTTTTCAGATTGGGCTGCGGGCGGACAAAATTCCTATGGCGGGAATGCTTTGTTATCTCTTTTTGCTAAAATGAAAAGTGGAAAATGGGCTTGGGATAATACCCTCGACTTAGCCTTTGGTGGTTCCAAAATAGGTAACCAACATGCGCAGAAGACTGATGATAAAATTGACTTTAACTCTAAGGTGGGTTGGGATATGGGGCGTAATTTTTATCTAACTTACCTTCTTGGCTTCAAAACTCAATTTACAGAAGGATTTAATTATACTGATACCTCCAGAACGAGGATTTCAAACTGGCTCACGCCTGCTTATCTTTTAAATTCTGTGGGTATAGATTGGAAGCCTTCTGATAAACTTTCGGTTTATTTGTCTCCGGTAACATCCCGAACCACTTTTGTGGAAGATCAGATGCTTATTAATGAAGCTCTCCTGGCTAATCAAACTCTTTTCGGTGTTCCTCCGGGCTTAAAGATGAAAAATGAAATAGGAGCGTACTTTAAATTGAAGCATCGCTTTAAAGTTATGCAGAATATAAACCTTAGTTCAGAGGTAGATTTGTTTTCTAATTACGAACAAAACCCTCAAAATGTAGTTGTCAATTGGGAAGAAGTCCTCGCCATGAAAGTTAATAAATATATTAATGTCCTTATCCAGACTCAATTGATTTATGATGATCAGGTTTTGATTCACAGAGCTAATGGCACTGCTGGTCCAGGCACTCAATTCAAAGAAGCTTTAGGCATAGGATTTGCTTATCGTTTTGAAGGATTTGGAATAAAATAATAATTGATTATTATGGCTGGAAATAATAGCAACAATAAAACTAATGTAGCTCTTATTTCTTTTGCCTTCCTTCTTTTCTTCACCATTATTTTTAGTCAGCGTGTAGAAAGTTTTTCTGTAAAGCCCTTTAAGCCTGTTGCCGCCGATACCACCGAAATAGCTTTCGTTGCTGATACTCAAGCCCCCTTATGGGTCGAAACTTTGAAGCTCAAGCGCAATCATAATGAGAAAGCCACAGAGATGATCTTTAAAGAAATACTTGCTACTCATCCGCGATGTTTCTTTATTCTTGGCGATATTGTTTCATGGAGCGGGATTGAGAAAAATTGGAATATAATGGACAAATATCTCAGAGATTTGAGGGCTGCGAATATCCCTGTTTATGCTTGTCTTGGAAATCATGAATATCTTGGAAGCGGCACCGATGGTCAAACTAATTTCCAGAAGCGATTTCCTAATCACCATAATACCGGATATGTTGAAATTGTTGATTCCATAGCGGTTGTCTTGATGAATTCAAATATAAAGGTAATGAGTCCCAAAGATACTGCCATTCAAAATCAATTCTACAAGGAAACTTTGAAACGATTGGATGCAGACCCCGCCATTCAATATATTATTGTAGGCTGCCATCATCCCCCATATACCAACAGCAGCATTGTCAATCCTTCTAAGAATGTAATGAACTATTTCGTGCCCCTTTTCCTTCGCACGAAGAAGTGTAAACTCTTTATTACCGGGCATTCACACAACTTCGAATACTTTAAAAGAGATGGGAAGGACTTTGTAATTGTCGGAGGCGGCGGTGGTCTTCATCAACCTCTCGTTAAAACTTCAAAACGAATTCCTGACTCTGCCAATGGCTATGATCCGATGTTTCATTATCTTACTATAAAGAGATTCAACGACCATCTTCAACTTACATCCCATCAACTTAAAGAAGACTTCTCCGGTTTTGAAAACGGCTTTACCTTTGCTATTCAAAAACCATAGGGTTCTTAGAAAAACTCATGACCTTGAAGGCAATAGAAAATAACTGCTCACATCCTTCTAAACTTTTGGAATTGAGCAAGTAGTATTGATCAGACCATTCCATCTTTGCGGAATGGAGTAAGCGGTACTGATCAGACCATTCCCAAACTTCGGAAGGCAGTGATTGATACCGATCATTGTTATCTAAAACATTGGAATGATATGAACAGTGTTTTGTATTGTAGTCCAAAACTTTGATTTTAAATGAAAATAACTGACCATTACGGAACACATTTGCGTTTCGCAGTGACCCGTACGACTTAGTCCAAAACAAATTTGCGTTTCGCAGTGATCCGTACGACTCAGTCCAAAACACATTTGTGAAGGTTTGAAATAGAAATTCAAAAGTTAAGCAGATAATCCGAAAAGCTTATAATTCTTAATTCTTTGGAAAATCTTAAAGAAGATATATCCAAGAAAAATACCTGTTAGCATTCCACAAACGACATCTCCCGGGTAATGAACTCCGAGGTAAATACGGCTATATGAAACCAGCATCGCATAAGGCAATAAAACAAAAACTATCCAGGAAAATCTCTTTCGCAATAAAAAGAAAATAAAGGCTGCTATGGCGAAGCTTGTGGAAGCATGCGAAGAGGGAAACCCATACTTGCCTCCATGATAATCCTTTACCAAATGAATGGTATCGGCAAGAGCCGCTTCATGAGACGGACGGGGTCTTTCGACCATATTCTTGATTAATCCTGAAGTCAATTGATCGCTGCATATAATTAAGGCAATAGAAAATAACAGGATGATGAAACCTTGGTTCTTAAACTCTCTAAAAATCAAGATTAAAATGAAAATATAAAGCGGAATCCAAATTAATTTATTGCTCGCCCAATACATGATAAAATCGAAAAAGGAATTGTGCATTCCATTTAGAAAAAGGAACACGGAAGTGTCTATGGAATTGAGAGTTTCTATGAGGTTACAATTTGTTAAGTTCCTTCCAAAGCATGTCTTTCAGCTTCGCAATTCCAGATTCTGTAATCGAAGAAATAAATACTGAAGACACGCCTCGCGGAACTTCCTTTTTCATCTCTCTTAATAATTCAGCATCCAGCAAATCAGATTTTGTAATAGCCAAAATCCTTGATTTATCTAATAGTTCAGGATTATATAACTTTAATTCTTTAAGTAATATTTTATAATCCTTCTTGATGCTTTTGCTGTCAGCAGGAATCATAAACAAGAGAACAGAGTTCCTTTCTATATGTCTCAAGAAGCGAGTGCCGAGTCCCTTTCCTTCATGCGCCCCTTCGATTATCCCTGGAATATCAGCCATCACGAAAGATTTGTTTTCATGGTAAGATACGATACCGAGATTTGGAACCAAGGTTGTGAAAGGATAATCGGCAATCTCTGGTTTTGCGGCAGAAACCACTGAAAGCAAAGTTGATTTCCCAGCATTAGGAAACCCAACCAAGCCCACATCGGCAAGGAGTTTTAATTCTAATATCTTCCATTCTTCCTTGGCGGGATCACCAGGTTGAGCGTATCGCGGGCTTTGATTAGTAGAAGATTTGAAATGATTATTTCCCTGCCCTCCTCTGCCGCCTTCCAAAAGGATTTCTTCTTGACCGTCCTCAGAAATTTCAAATAAAACTTCACCTGTCTCAAAGTCCTTCGCAATAGTCCCAATAGGGACTTCAAGAATATCATCCTTCCCATTAGCACCGGTTTTTAAAGTGCTGCCACCACGCTCGCCGGGAGTTCCAAGGACATGTTTACGATATTTCAAATGCAATAGGGTCCACATTTGTTTATTTCCTTTGACAATGATATGTCCTGCCCTGCCACCATCACCACCATCAGGTCCACCTTTAGCGGTTAATTTATCACGATGAAAATGCACCGCCCCCGGACCACCGGCACCTGTGCGGCAACAAATCTTTACATAATCTACGAAGTTGGAAGAAGCCATATTTTTGTTTTTAATAATTAAGGTCTAAAGATATCGGCTCTTCAAACTCGAACAACCTATATCTTTAGACCTTAAATTATAAACTGATATTATTGTAATTTAAATTGTATTGGTAAATTATATGAAACAGGTACTGCACGTCCATTTTGTTTACCCGGTTTCCAATTTGGCATTGCTTTTACAACCCTAACTGCTTCCTCATCACAACCAGCACCAATGCCTCTTAAAACTTTTACATTACTGATTTTCCCTTCTTCATCAACCACAAAATTAACGAATACTTTTCCCTGTATATTTGTTTCTCTTGCCATAGAAGGATATTTCATATTATCATTCAAATATTGAAATAGTTTCTCCTCACCGCCAGGAAAGGAAGGCATTTGCTCCACATAAGAATAGACTTCCGGCTTCTTTGGCGGAGGAATAGGTGCTGAAGGTGCCGCATAAACCGTAGTATCCGGTCCTGGAGTTGCATCAGGAGGAGGTGGCGGTTTAGGTGGCTCGGTATTTTTTGGAAGTTCAGGCTCATCAACAGGCTTGATAACAACCTTTGGGGGCACAAAACGAACTTGCTCTACTTGCTTTGGAATGTTTAATTTTGGAGGAGGAGGTAACTCCTTTTCCAATGGAGGAGGCGGACCTAATTCGGTTACCACTTCCTTAGTCCTGTGCTTTGCGTTGGTATCTTCAGATGGACTTAATAGTTTTATGATTAATGGAATTGCCAATACAAAAAATACTATTCCTAAAGTAATTCCAAAAGAAACAGATGCTCGCTTTCCGTAAAATCTTCTTAAATCATAAGCACCATATTGACGATTCCTTGTTTCAAAAACAATATCATTTCTGCCGGTAGAAACTTCATTGCCCCAATCGTTTAAAAATACATTATTACTTTTCATTGTCCTTTTCTTTAATGATGCAAAAAGTGATTAAATTCCATAAATTATTTATCCTTAATCAGAGCTTTATCGTCGGCAGTAATAGGAACCAAAGCATAAATGGGTGCTTTGGTAATCTTCATTTCATCCATAATATCCACGAAGTTTTTATACCTCGAAGAATCCACAGGTTTAATCAATATCACCATAGGGAATTTATCGGGATCTTTACCAAGACCTCTCATAATGGCAGCTACATCTCTCTCTTTTTCCAATACAACCTTCCGAATACCATCCTTGGAATAAGTTGTGGTATTTACTTCGGGTTTTGTGATTCCCATCCACCAATAGACTTTATCTTTATCGCCAAGAATCAGGTTCATTACTCTCTTTTCATTTACTTCTGGGGGCTTGGGAGCATTATCTTTTGGCTTTTCTGGAACTGCTATTTCCATTGTTTTAGGCTTTGCGAATGTTGTAGTAAGCATGAAAAATGTCAACAAAAGAAATGCCAAATCAACCATTGGAGTCATGTCAATTCGGGTAGATTGTTTCTTACTCCTGACCTTACCGCCTTTTTTATCACCGCCGCCTTGCTGTTGTACTTCTGACATAGTATTTAGTATTTATTTATTATCAGGTTCGTTAACTCCAGGTTCAGCAATCAGGTTGGTGATGAGATTAAAATGATTTACATCCTGGCTTTTCAATGTTTCAATAACTTTATTGATGACAGGGAATTTGGTATCCAAATCTCCTTTAATAGCAATTCTCAACTTAGGGTTTGCAAGTCTTGAATAGATGATCCAATCAGCTAATTCATTATTCAATGAATCGGCTGGAATACCAGGCTGAATAATTGCTTTCCGTGCATCAGCTTCCATGTCCAAATAAGATTGCAGTTGGCTTAAAGGCAGCCCAAAACTTGGCAATACCGCAAAACGATTTATCTGGTCTGGAGTGAATTTAATATTATGTGCATTACCCATATTCGTCAGCAAGGTTTGCTTGGTGAATTTCCCATCCATACCAAAGAATACTTTGCCGTCCTTAGAAACAGTAAGCAATAGAATATCGGTATCCGGCAGACGGAAATTAGCATGTGACTTGGGCATATCTACTTGCACGGGTTCTTCGGGAGCGAATTTGGTGGTCAACATAAAAAACGTTACCAACAAAAACGCAAGATCAACCATCGGAGTCATATCCAAGGTCGGCGAACTTCTATGCGGTTTTACTTTAGGCATATCCTTTTAATTAGGAATTACGAATTAGGAATTAGGAACCAGGATTCGTAAAGACTCCTAATTCCTAATTTCTAATTCCTAATTGTTTTCCTTGTATTTAGCTGCAAAAGTATTTACGATGCTGAAACCTGCTTCGTCAATACCATAAGTCAAACCATCTATCTTGGAGGTGAAATAATTATAAAGGATAATAGCTATCGCTGAAGTTCCGATACCAAAAGCAGTATTGATAAGAGCTTCAGAAATACCTGTAGAAAGAGCAATAGCATCTGGCGCACCTGCCGCTGCCAACGCTTTGAAGGCGCGAATCATACCAAGTACAGTTCCGAGCAGCCCCATCAAAGTGGCGATAGAAGCGATGGTAGAGATAATCACCAAATTCTTTTCCAGCATAGGCAATTCCAATTGAGTAGCCTCTTCAATATCTTTTTGGATAGCGAGGATTTTACGTTCTTTATCCAAGCCATGTTCGTTTTCCATTTCTTTGTATTTGCTCAAACCGGAGCGCACTACATTAGCGATAGAACCTTTCTGACGGTCGCATTCGGTAACAGCACCGTTGAAGTCGCCGCTGGTCATCATACCACGGATTTTCTTCACAAAAACTTCCACATTGCCAGAACCTTTAGCCTTGGAAATAGTAAGCATACGCTCGATGGCAAAGGTAATAACAAGGATCAACATCCCGATAAGAATAGGCACGATAATACCTCCTTTGTGAATAATCCCCATGGTGTCATTAGGATTTTTCTCGGGATCATTTCCTTGAAAATGCGAAGGATCGCCAAGGACATAAGCATAGATAATGAAAGCGACAACGAATGCCACAGGGATAACTACTGCGGCAAACATGGAACGAAGACTGCCGGAAGATTCTTTAGATTTACTCATTTTTATTTGTATTTAATTAAGTTTATTTATTTGTTGGATTTATTACCTTTTATTCTCTTACCTTTATTTTTGAAAGTCCTTAATAACTTCTATTGGCTGGTTTTTATTGTATGATTCTATAAAAATTTGGAGCGGCGAATTTAGAAAAATTTTGATTGAAACAAGAGAAAAGGAAAAAAAATTTATGTCTAAGGTCTATAACCTAAGGGTCAGGCGACCTACAACTATTCTTTTATAAACTTTCCTCGCACACTATCATTCGCCCCTCTGACCTCATAGAAATAGACTCCTTCGCTCCATGTGGAGACATCTATTTGAGTTGTGAATGATGAGTTATTAGTTATGAGTTGTTGGTAGATTTTATTCCCAAGAACGTCTTCAATGATTAATTGAGAGTTGGGAATTGGAGTTTGAGAATGAAGGGTGATGGTTATATTTGCCGGATTGGGGAAGAGGGTGAGGGTTGGGGTATTAGTTATTTTTTGAATACCTGTAACCCAAGGTGTTTCGATTAATTCACAATCAAGCCATCTTCCACTTGTGGTACTGTCAAAGTCAAATATCTTTGTAAAAGTATTATTAGTGATATTATAACTAAATGCTACTCCGCAATTATGTGCTCCTCCTCCAGTTGCTAATCCATATAATTTGCCATTACTTGCCTGCATTAGGCTTCGAACAGGTACATATCCATTAATACTGTCAAAGTCATATATGTCTGTATAAGTATTGGTGTTAATATCATAATTGAAGATAACCCCTTCATTATTTGCCCCACTTCTTCCGGTAATTCCATACAGTAGCCCATTTGTTGCTTGAATTAAACTGCCTGATGGATTTGCGCCTGTCAAAGAATTAAAATCATAAATATCTGTGTATATATTGGTGGCAACATTATAACTAAAAATTACTCCTCCACTATGTGCTCCACCAATATTTGTCATTCCATAAAGGAGTCCATTTGTTGCATTAAGTAATGCTGTATTGCCTGGTCCTATTCCTGATGGACTTTGAAGTGAACGTAATAAGGTATAGGTTGAGTTTGTAGGGTCAAAACTAAAAAGCACTCCAGAATTGTATGCCCCGCCATTATAAGTCATTCCATAAAGTTTGCCATTACTATATTGAATTAATGTTCCATAAGCACTTTTACCAGTAGTGGATGAAAAATCAAATATATCTGTATAAATATTGGTGTTTGGATCAACCTTATAAATAGTGCCACAGCCATTTACGCCACCTTGAGAACATAACCCATATAAGTTCCCATCAGAGGCAAGATACATTCCACTCATTGCATAATATCCTTCTATGGAGTCACATTCAAAATCATGAATATTATGGAATACTCCTGATAAAGGGTCATAATTAAAAATAACACAACTATCCTGACATCCACCTGTATAGGTTACTCCATAAAATTTCCCATTGTTTGCTCTTAGCATACTTCCCAAAGGAAATGTCCCAGTAGAATCAACCATTGAATAAACGGTATGGAAATTATTACCATTTCCATCAGCTACAAAAATAG
>JABDAW010000007.1:0-272 GCA_013288905.1 Bacteroidota bacterium
GGATACGAAGTTTCTTTAATCCAATACATATCGGATATGAGAAAATTGGGAAATATAACTTTAGAACTTTATCAATTTATATACCTGTTTGGTTTTCCAAATCAAAAAACAATAAGGTTCATAAAGATCACGATAAAGAACCACAGACCAAAAGGATTTAGATTAATGCTTTATTGTTTCTTTGGAAAAAGTTTTGAGATAAAACTTCCCCCTCAATTTATAAGTTTGCCATCTTCTAAATGAACGATTAACGAATAACGATTAACGAATAT
>JABDAW010000007.1:282-40531 GCA_013288905.1 Bacteroidota bacterium
CGCTCGGGCTTTGGTGCCGGGCTTTTGGAATTAGGCAGGATGAACCCGAATGTCGTTGCGCTTTGTGCCGATCTCACAGGCTCTTTGAAGATGGATGCCTTTGAAAAGGAGTTCCCGAATCGCTTCTTCCAGGTCGGCATCGCAGAGGCAAATATGATGGGCATCGCTGCCGGTTTGACCATCGGCGGCAAGATTCCTTTCACGGGCACGTTCGCGAATTTCTCTACCGGCAGGGTCTATGATCAGATTCGTCAGAGCATCGCTTATTCCGGCAAGAATGTCAAGATTTGCGCTTCTCATGCCGGGCTTACTTTGGGCGAAGACGGGGCTACTCATCAGATTCTTGAAGACATCGGCTTGATGAAAATGCTGCCCGGAATGATGGTCATCAATCCCTGCGATTACAACCAGACTAAAGCCGCCACGATTGCCATTGCCGACTATGTGGGTCCGGTATATCTTCGCTTCGGACGACCCTCTGTGCCCATCTTCACCCCCGCCGATCAGCCCTTTGAAATCGGCAAAGCAATCCTCATGAATGAAGGGAATGATGTTACGATATTTGCCACCGGACACCTGGTCTGGAAGGCGTTGATGGCTTGCGAAGAACTGGAGAAAATGGGCATCAATGCCGAGGTAATAAATATCCATACCATTAAACCTTTGGACAATGATGCCGTCCTAAAATCAGCTATGAAAACAAGATGTATTGTAACAGCAGAAGAGCACCAGATGAATGGTGGATTGGGGGATAGTATCGCGCAGTTGCTAAGCCGCGAATGCCCTACCCCGCTGGAGATGGTTGCCGTCAATGATTCCTTCGGCGAGAGCGGCACTCCCGATCAACTGATGGTGAAATACGGACTCGATACTCCGGATATTATCAAGGCTGTTCAGAAGGTTATAGCAAGGAAAAATTAAACGAATAAATTTTGGCAAATCCATTAAAAAAAGAACCATTGGAGGACTTCACAGACAAAGAATTATTAGAGAAATTTCGAGACCCGAAGACTTCTAATTATGCCTTCAATTTGATTGTGAAGAAGTATTCCAAACGCCTTTACTGGCATGTTCGGAAGATTGTCATTGACCATGATGATTCCAATGATGTGATTCAAAATACTTTCATAAAAGTCTGGAAGAATCTTGGGGAATTTCGGGAAGATTCGCAGCTATATACCTGGATGTATCGCATTGCCACCAACGAAGCTCTTTCCTTCCTCAAACAAAAGAAAACCAAATTCCTGATACCTTTTGGCGATGTGGAACATGAACTTTCTAATTCTTTAACTACCGAAAATCATTTCACCGGCGATGAAATCCAATTGAAACTTCAGAAGGCGATTTTAACTTTACCCCAGCAGCAACGGTTGGTATTTAACATGAAATATTACGATGATTTAAAGTATGAAGAGATAGCCGAAATCCTGAATTTAACAGTTGGCGGCTTGAAAGCATCCTATCATCATGCGGTCAAAAAGATTGAGAAATACTTACTGGAGAATTAAACCTTTGGCGAATCAATAAATCTTAAAAGGGCAATGAATAAGAATACAAACATAGACGAAAGGCAAGAGAATCTTAACGAATCAGCACCGACTCTGGCTGCCATTCCGAAGGTGAATCCTTACGCGGTTCCGATGAATTATTTTGATCATCTGGAAGAGGTTATTTCTAAGAATGTTTTGGCAACGAGTTTGGAAGCAATTCCTAAGGAAAATCCTTTTGAAGTGCCAGCGAATTATTTTGAGGCTTTGCCTTTGATGATTGAGAAAAGAATTGCTGCCACTGAATTAACCAATATCCCCAAAGAAAATCCTTTTGAAGTTCCTGCTCTTTATTTTGATAACCTGGCTGTAATGATTGAAAGGAAGATCGCTGCTACCGAATTAACTGGCATTCCAAAGGAAAATCCTTATGAAGTTCCTGCCGGATATTTTGAGCGATTAGATTCTGAAATTATAGATAACGTTCTTGCCTCTCAAAAGAAGAAAGGCTTTGAATGGATTGGTTTATTAATCAAGCCGAAGTATGCTGTATTCTTTGCTACGCTTGCGCTTGCGGTATTCTTTGTTTTTAAAGTTTCCACTGTTAATCGAATGGATAAATATTCTTTTACAGAACAGGAAATCGCAAATTCAGGTGAAATAAATGACATTGACGAAGGAACAATTATTGAAACATTATACTCCGACAACAAGACGAATGCTCTGCCAAAACAAAAGGATATTGAGAATTATCTTCTCGATAATGATGTTGACGAATCACAAATAACAGGGCAATTATGAAGACTTTAAAATTATTAATCGCAATAATATCTGTTAGCTTTTTCACTTCTGCCTTTGCACAAAGGGGGGAGTCGAAAAAGGACGAAATAGAATCTTACAAGATCGCCTTCATTACAAAAAGATTAGACTTGTCTCCTGATGAAGCTGAAAAGTTTTGGCCTGTTTATAAACAATATCAAGATGAATTAAAAGAGCTAAGATCAAGGAATAGAAAGGCTTTGGTGAATGTCTATCAAAATATCGAAACCATGTCGGATGCTGATATTGCAAAAGTCTTGGATGATGAATTGGCATTTAAACAAAACGAATTGAATGTTACCAAGAAATATCTTCCACAATTCAAAACCGTATTGCCTGTAAAGAAAGTTGCAAAACTCTTTAAAGCAGAAGAAGATTTCAAGACAGAATTGCTTAAACGAATGCAACAAAACAGCCGATAAATTCCTTCGATAGATTTACTAACCAACGATAGAAAGCCGCATTGAATTCAGTGCGGCTTTTGCTTATTAATGATTAACAAAACTATTCTTAAACGAAATAAACACTAACGTTATTCCTTGCAATAACAATCTTCAATCTTGATGTGCTTTTTGGAACTTGATTCCTTTTTGTTCAAAACACATCAAGTTTTGAAGGTACTTGATCAAGTTTGATTCAAAACACGTCAAGATTTGAGGGTACTTGATCAACTTTGATTCAAAGTTGACGAACTTTGATTCAAAATTAGTCAGGTTTTAAGGGCACTTGATCAAGTTTGAATCAGAATGCATCAAGTCTGAACAAAAAGGAATCAACTTCTGAGAAAAAGGATTCAGGAAAACTTTGAAAGCAATCAACTTTTTCAGGAAACGAGTGAACATTACCACAAAAGGAATTTGTTCCTTTGTAAAAGGAGCCGTGAACCAGTGAGGAGTTTGGGAAAAAGGGAATGACTAAAGAATCCAATCTAAGTGAGGAAGTATTAAATTAATGAGGAGGAGCGGGTGACTCTTTTTCATAACCTATCTCCACCAAATCAAAAACAAAGCCTAAGTTCATTCGCAAAATAATTGGGAATTTTTTATTATCTGCAATTAAAAACATATCTTTAGGATTGCCATCTGACTCCACTAAAAAAGCTGGTATACTAATCTTCTTCCCGTCTTTTATCACATCATAATTCTGATATTTTATTCGTTTATAAACCTGCTCTTTACCATTTGGAGCATATTTTATTTCGCCAATATCCTTCAATGTTGAATAAACATATTGACTCATCCAAACCGCAGTTCCGTCATCCAAAGTTACATCTCCTTTGACGGTATAATTATACTGTCTCGTTCCGTTCATCAGGGCATTCGGAGTCATGATAACCCTCCCATAAAACGAATTCTTGCTACGAAGAATAAAATCGAAGATTACCCGATCCGAAACTTCCTTAATCATAATATTTAATCTTATAGAATCTGGTCCTTGAACAATCTTGTATTTAAGGATCATTCCATTGGTAATAGTGAGTGTGTCATCGTTAGTGTTTATATTTTTATCAATTTCCAAAGTCTCCATCTTAGCCTTTTCAGGATCAGAATCATTATAGATTATGAAGAGTTTTTTTGAGGAATATATCACTCTTAATGCCTTGCTTCCAACAATATCCGGCGTGCCTAATATCTTTTCGATGTCCTTCCTTCTCATATCAAAATTCAAGCCGTAAGGTAATGCGTCATTGAGATGTTTGTTTTTATTATTGGTTCCATCTTTGTAATAAATAATGTCTTCCAAATTATTATTTTGGGACAGCATGATACACATCATTCCCAAATAAGAGGTTAGAAAAGTGAATGAAAATATATAGATGAACCTATTCATCAGATACCTGATTCTGGGAAAAGCTAACTATTTTTTATAAAGTGTTATACTCTTTAGTTTAGCTTTTTTAGGGTCATTGCTGTTATAAATAACTATCAAGTTTTTTTCTTTATATTCAAATCCATTTGGCTCAATTCCACCTGGTCCGTTTGGAGCACCTAATATCTTTTCAATGGCTTCTCTTTTCATATCAAATGTTATACTGAATGGCAATTCTCCTGGATATTTTGTCCAGCTATTATCTTCATCACCTTTAATATTATTATAGATGCTTACACTTGTCAAAACATCATTCACCACCGTTGCCATATATCCGTTAGACTGGCATTTATAGACAAATGTAACACCATTTTTATCGGGTTTATAGGTAGGGATAAAATCGCATGAATCACCTATGGGGTGTGTCATTGAATATACCTGCGGGTCATACAAAGATTTACCTGGAAGGTCAGCTAATTCACTTCCTTTGATATTAAATTGCGGTAGTATTCTTGCTACAGAATTAATCTCATAAAGCTCCATTGAGAAGCCGAAATTCATCTTCAAAATAATCGGTGTAGTCTTCGCATCCGCTATCCAGAATTTATCTTTTGAGGGATCATCAGATTCAACATACATGCAATGAAAGGTGCCTTGTTTGCCATCTATCTTGACTGGGTAATCCTGATATTCTTTCCTTACATAATGCTTCTCATTTTGATCAGGGGTCATCTTTACATCCCCATTATTTTTGAGAGAAGAGTAGATATATTGACTAACCCAAAGACAGGTTTGTTCGCTTAGTTTCTGATAGCCAGGATCGAAGAGATTGTTCTCTTTATCTGCAGTCTTCCAAGCATCCGAACTGATCTTTATTCGTCCTTGAATACATTTATCATTCAAGATCAGCCAATCAAAAGTTACCTCCGGAAAGACATCTTTTACCATCACCCACATTGTATATTTATTGTCGCCATCCTTGACATTATATTTCAGGGTCATGCCGGGAGTTACTTTAAAATCTTGAGCATTCAAGCCCATTACCAATAGACTTAGCAGCATCATTAACATGATGCCTTTTGTAATTTTACTTAATAGATATTTCATTGCTTTGATTTATTAATTTAGGAAGCGCAAAAATACGTATTTCAAGAATAAGTTGGTTGAGGAATAATTGTACTCCTCTTGAATTATTGTAAAACGATCTTGCTTTGCAAGAAAGCATCCTTATCTTGAAGGATCAACATATAAACCCCTTTTGCGATCATTGACAAATCCATTAGATACTGATTAGCACCCGTCACCGATGAAGTATTTTCATTAATGACGATTCTTCCAAAGACATCTATCAGACGAATGTTGCAAACTCCTTGTTCATTCAGAGAATACTCTATCATGATATGGTCGCTTGCAGGATTTGGATAGACATTAAAGTCAGCAAAAACACTTATATTTTTCTCAGCAATTCTAGTCCCACAACCGGAAGGCCCGACATGTTCCACAGTAATTCCTGAAGTACAACCAGCTACATCTTTTACCCTTAATGGATAGGCTTGGGCAGCTAAAATATTAAAGATATTTGATGACTGATAAGTGGATCCTCCATCCTTTGAATAATTATAATATCCCGATCCTCCCGTTGCCATAACAGTTATCTTTCCATTAGCAAGCCCGCAAGATGTTGCATCCACAACTGTGGCAGTAAAGGTAATCGGACTATTGGTGGTAATAGGAATCGCAGTGGCATTGCTCAAGCAGCCATTGGCATCTTTAATCTTTACGGTATATGTTCCTGCGGTAAGATTACTGAAGAGGGAAGCTCCTTGATAAGTGCTTCCTCCATTGTCGGAATATACTTTGGTGCCTGTACCTCCAGTGGCTGTAATAGTAATGCTTCCAAGAGTTGTACTGCATCCTGAAACATTCGAAACATTTGTTGAATAAGTAATGTTAGTAGGCTGTGTAATCGTTATGGAAGTTGATCCTAAACAGCCATTTGCTCCTGTAACCGTATAGGTATATGTTCCGGCACTAATGTTAGAATAGGTTCCTGTGCCTGTGTATGGTGAAGCCCCGCCAGTTGCGGAGACCGTAACACTGGTAGTGCCGCCGATACATGGAATTGCATTGCCTTGTGCGGCGGTAACTACTGGCTGGTTGCCATTTGATGTGATATTTATGGTGCCCACAGAGGTGCATCCTCCTGATGTATTGGTAACAGTAACGCTATATGTACCCGCTACATTGACTGTTCGATTCGGGTTCGTGGAGCCATTATCCCACAGGTAAATATTGCCTCCGGTGGCGATGAAGTTGATGCTGGTTGTGGCGCAGGTCAAGACATTCGTGCCTGTCTGATTGATAATTATGACCGTTGGATTCACACAATGCTCGCCTACTGCATAATTCCCAAAAGAACTTAATCCAATGGCTTGGGTGGAGGTAGGATTTCGTGTGCCATCTGTCGGCAATGACCAGGAAGAACCATTCCATTCAGAAACATGGAAATTGGCATAATTGGCTCCACCTATAATGTCTCCAGATACGAAATTAAAGGTCGGATTATAAGAGGTAAAAGAAGTAACTCCGTTATTAATAATATTCCAGTACCTGGCAACATCTTTTGAAGGATTCAAGCCCGATGTATTGATGTTAGGATGTTGCCCAGAAATGGTACTAACCGTAAGGCTTCCCGTGCCATTCGGTGTGCCATTAAAAGCAACAGAAACAGGGGCATATACAGAGGCATCGCCCACCTCAAATGTTTTGGTAATATTCGTGGTGGCTGGTATGCCTTTTTGCAGATTCCCAAAGACATATTTAGCAGAGCTTGCACCATTCACAATGGCTGAATTACCTAAGGAAAGCGTGTTGTTGCCAGTCGTGATTTTCCCATTCGTGAAGGTCAAAATTCCATTCAAAGAAGTATTCAAAGAAATCGTTATTCCATTACTATTATTAATCCCTAAATTATTAAAAATCGTAATAGCACTGCCACTGATATTTTGCGCTGTTATTCCATTAAAATTCACGGTAGAAGTCCCCGCCGCAAAGGTGCCGTTATTCACCCAATTCCCAGATATATTGAAGTTGCCATTCCCAGAAATCGTCCCTGCATTATTTATGCCCGAAGTCAGCGTCATGGTGCCATTATTCGAGATGGTTCCGCTATTATTAATCAGCGAAGTTCCGCTCACCGAAAGCCCTTGAGACATCGTCGCTGTTGCGCCGTTGTTGGTGATTACCTGTGCTATTGAATTGCTTGTTATTAAACAGATAATACAACAAACCATTACGATTTGCTTTATACTATTAAACCTAACTGGAGAAAAACCAGCCAGGATGGGGGCTGCCGAATTCCTATCTATATTCATTGTGATACTATTATTGATTCTGTTCTTCATTATTTAATTGAATGTTGTGAAATTTCCTGATTCATGATTGTTATATTCATTATATCAATTATCATTGTTTGCGCTGTTATTAATTTCTTCATTATATTTCCAAGTATTGTAAGTTCTGTAATTCGGGATTATGCTGAATGGAATGATATTCTATTCCCAGGAATACCGGAATGCAGTATATCAAGTGGTTTAACGTCCTCCCGACTTCGCGACCTCTATAAACTATATGGTTTAGTGTCCTCCCGAAGTCGCGACCGTGATAAACCAGATGGTTTAGTGTCCTCCCGACTTCGCGACCATGATAAACCACATGGTTTAATATCCTCCCGAAGTCGCGACCGTGATAAACCACATGGCTTACTTGCCTCCCGAAGTCGCGACCGTGATAAACCATTTGTTTTAGTGCCCTCCCGACTTCGCAATCGAAGTAAAACAAGTGTTTTAGTGTCCTCCCGACTTCGGGAACGTAATAAAACAAGTGTTTTAGTTGCCTCCCGAAGTCGGGAACGTTATAAAACACTTGTTTTAGTTGCCTCCCGAAGTCGGGAGCGTTATAAAACAAGTGTTTTAGTGTCCTCCCGAAGTCGGGAACGTTATAAAACACTTGTTTTATCTCAATTGCGAAGTCGGGAGGCAAGTAAAACATTCCATTTATAGTATTCCCTAACTTCTGAAAGTTATAAATCATTTCATTTAAGCCATTCCTTATGTAATGATTCCATGCAAATCCTTCATTTGACCCGTTCCTGAATTCGGGATAATGATATTGAATTTTATTTGGGTGAATATCTGAATCCCTCTTTCCTGAAACTTTCATGTTTACTATAATAACGGCATCGGCAGCCTCTTTAATGCACTCTTTTAAATGATTTATGACTTTTGAATTCTTCATTATTATTTAATAGCTCTTATTCTCTACAAAAAATCTTGTTCAGAATATCTTAATGAGTTTGGGTATAAGAAACCGTTGCACCGGAAAGAACCGTAACTGCAGAACCAGAGGTACTGCTTGCGAAACGAGCTATCACAGTACCAGTGCCAGAGGCAATCAAGACCCCTTCGATATTACAAATATTACCAGAGGCAGCACTTGTAGAATTAGAAGCTGTTTGTCCAAATGCCCCTGCTGAAGTTAATGAAGTAGTGGCAGCCGCTTTGGTATAAGTTATCATATAATTAAGTTGAGAAGCTGTTGCACCACCATTACCGTTAAGCGTCCATTTACTACCTACACTTGTTGCAGAAGTAGTGTAAGGAATCGTGAATCTGAAATAATAGGTATTGCCTGCAGTAACCGGGAAGGACAAGCCAGTAATGTCGGTAACGGTGTTCAATGTTGTGGCTTGATTGGCAGTAATAGTTGTGCGAAGAGGGGCTGTAATGCCAGCTACAGCAGATTGAACAAATGCAGTTGAGGCAGCTTGCGTGGTGTTTGTACCATTAGCAGCAGTAGGGACAGCGGGCGTTCCTGTAAAGGTGGGAGATGCAAGATTTGCCTTTGTGCTGATTGCCGTTGATACAAAAGCTGTAGTAGCAATGTTAGTGGAATTATCGCCGGAAGCAGGAGTAGGTGAAGTAGGAGTCCCTGTCAAGACTGGCGAGGCTAATGGTGCATAAGCAGTTGAAGAATAAGCATTCGTTCCAAGCGTGCCGCCTGCTCCGATATTTAAGATAGAACCATCTGTGCCAGATAATGTCAAAGTATTATTGGAAGTGAATGTTTTGCCGCTTCCAATGGTGATTGTAGAGGCAGAGGAGGGTGTCGTGATGTTCACATTATTTATACTTGTAGCAGTAGCAGCTCCGAGGATAGGTGTCGTGAAGGTCTTGGTACCAGTGAAGGTTTGAGCTTGTTCAAGATTGGCTACTGTATTTCTTGCAGGAGTTGAGTTGGTATAAAAAATATTCGTGCCATCGAATTCAACGGAGCCTACTACCGGTGCAGTTAGGTTTGTTCCTGGAGTAAGCTTTAATGGTGCTACCGAAACAGTACCAGCAGGCATTGTAACTGTTCCTGTGAATGTCGGAGAAGCTATGTTTGCTTTTAAGTTATTTGCAGTTGAAACAACGCCAACAGCCGCAGTAACAAAGGCATCCGTAGCAACGGCAGTAGTATTATCTCCAGGTGTTTGGGTAACTGCAATGGTTCCTGTTGGAAGCGTAGGAGCACCTGTGAATATTGGTGAATTTAATGGCGCATAAGATGTTGATGTATAAGCATTGCTGCCCAGCGTGCCACCATTACCTATGTTTAATGTGGAAGCATCAGTACCAGCAAGAGTCATGGAATTATTCACAGCAAGAGTCTTGGAAGTGGTGCCGCCGGCTACACTGAATCCTGTGGTATTAGCAGTAAGTGATATACCATTAATAGTAGTAGCTGTAGCGGCTCCAAGCACAGGCGTGGTGAAGGTTTTGATGCCTGTGAATGTTTGTGTTTGTTCTAAATTTGCTATTGTATTTCTTGATGGAGTTGAGTTGGCATAATACATATTAGTTCCATCAAATTCGACAGCACCTGAAACAGGAGAAGTAAGGTTATTACCCTGAACGAATTTTAAAGGAGCCGCAGAGGTCGAACCTGTAGGCAGAATCACGGTTCCGGTGAATGTCGGAGAGGCAATATTTGCTTTCAGGCTATTCCCTGTAGCAACTGCAACAGTAACAAAAGCAGTCGTTGCAATATCAGTGGAATGATCACCAGGCGATTGGGTAACAGCAATTGTTCCTGAAGGAAGTGTAGGTGTTCCAGTGAATGTAGGGGAAGCTAAGTTTGCTTTTAAAACCAAAGAATCTTGTTGAATAATTGAAACTGGTTTATTTGCATCAGATGTATTATTGACATTACCCAAACCAACAGCAGAACTGTTTAATGTCTGCCATGTTTCATCGCCTCTCCAGTATTGGGAAGTAGTGCCTTGGGCTATGGTTGGCTGTGTGGAATTTATCTGACTTTGAAGATTTTCAAGAGCTGTAAGAACGCTGTTTCCAGAAGATAATGGAGTATTTGAACCTACTGAATACCCTGTAAGTGGAGCAGCTACTGCCCTTGCATCTGTGTAATATAAATTAGTGCCTTCATTGATATTAGTGGTGGTTAAATTTATAATACCTTGTTGACCATTAACAGAAGTAACATCATTAGATGAAGGTGCTATTTGATAATAGCTTCCATTGTGAATTACACTTTCCCCAACAGTAAAGTTTAGCGAACCTGACCCTAAGTTTTGCGTGCCAGCAATAGAAACAATGTATAAATATCCATTAGAACCAGTGCCATCAGAAATGGCAGGGGTATTGGTGCTTGCATCCCAGGTTCCTTTATAAACCAAGGCACCTGTTGGCAGTTGAGCCGCAGGAACTTTACCTGTATTATCTAATGTAGCAACGCCACCACTAACCCCTTCTTGGGAAATTGCAATGTAAGTAGCATCTGTATAAGCCTTTGTTGTCAAATGTGTTGAAAGAGTAGGCGTACCACCAATTACAGGGTTGGAAAAAGTCTTTGTACCTGCTATTGTCTGAGAAGTGCTAAGATCAACAAAGTTTTGAGTGGAAGAACCTGTTCCACCTCTTGAAACAGGTAATGTTCCGGTCCATCCAAGCGTTAGAGAAGTATTCTGAAGTAATGCTGTGGAAGGAGAGCCGCCAAGAGTAAGAGTGACATTATTATCATTAATCGATGTAAGTGCTCCTGCTGTGGTATAAGAAGGTGCCGTAGAACTACCGGTAGCATTACCCAAGTAGGTATTTGCCCCAGCATTAGTAAGGGAATAAGACAACGCTGGAGTAGTGCCTGGAGTAGCTACTGATGTTGTGAATAATGGAGAAAGATTACCAGAACTAAAGGAGGTAACCGTACCATTATTTACAGTATTTAATGTTGAACCGGAATAGGACAATCCGGAGCCTAAAGTAATTTCGGATACAGCAGTACCAGATGCACCGCTTCCCAATAATTTATTACCTGTCATTGTTTGCATTTTGCTGTATGTTACAGCATTGTTTGAAATAGTAGAAGCTAATGAACCTGCTGTGGTTGTTACATCGCCTGTCATTGCTGGGAATCTTCCGGCAGCTAATATTCCAGTTGCATTAGAACCTGATAAATCCACAGCACCTGCTGTTATTGCTTGTCCACTTAATGAAAGATAATTTTGACCAGATAAAGTTACATCACCAGAGTTAGAACCGCTAAGGTTAGAGCCGGTAACAGTGCCTGTAGCAGTTACAGAGGAAGGTGTTATTGCTCCTAAGGTCAATGATATTGCCGGGGTAGAAGTATTGTTAGAAACCGTTCCTGAAACACCATTCGCGGTAGTAACAGAGACCGAAGTAACGGTACCATTATTTACGGTGTTCAGAGTTGAACCAGAATAAGATAGTCCACTGCCTAAGGTAATTTCAGAGACCGCTGTTCCGGTACCACTTCCAAGTAATTTGTTGGTTGTCATTGCCTGCATTTTTGCGTATGTAACAGCATTAGCAGAGATCGTAGATGTCAAAGAACCAGCAGAAGTAGTAACATCACCTGCCAATGCCGGGAACCTTGCCGCAGCTAATGTCCCGGTAACATTTGCACCTGATAAATTTACAGCATTTGCAGTAATTGCTTGCCCTGTTATAGAAAGATAATTTTGTCCTGATAATGTAACATCACCCGTATTGGATCCAGAAACCGATGCAGTCCCTGTAACTGCCAACGTTGGAGTAGAAGATCCTGAAAGAGTAACACCATTAACCGTTGAAGGCGTAATTGCTCCCAATGTTAAACTGATGGCAGGAGTTGTTGTAGCATTTGATACTGTTCCTGTAACTCCATTAGCAGATGTAACAGAAACAGATGTAACTGTGCCACCTAAGCCAGAAGCAGATAGTGTTCCGCCGCTTAATGCAAGACCAGTGCCAAGAGTAATGGATTGAACATTTCCTTGGCTTCCAGTACTGTTTCCAAGTAATGTCGTGGCAGGTATTTGTTGAATATCTCCAAGGGTAACAGCATTTGGAGAAATAGTAGTATTAAAATCATTCCCTGTCGTAGTAACATCACCAGTATATGCTGGAATTATCCAATTCCATTGCGAACCATCATCATAATATAATAGTCCTGCATCAATAGAAAGATAAGCCCGATTTGCAGTTCCTTCATTAGGTAAATTGGCATCATTACCTGCACTAACTGTGTTTAAACCACCATTATTAATTACTGCATTGGTAATGCCAAGCATGCTTTTAACATTAGCAATTGATAGGTCAGAAGCATTAGCTGTACTACCTGTATTATTACCCTTAATTGTATTTGCAGCCATTTGTGCAGCCTTTGCATTAGTTACTACATTAGTTGCAATGGTTGTTGCATTCCCAACAGAGGTAACATCACCAGTCATGTTAGCATTTGTTGTAACAGTTGCAGCATTACCGGTAGTATTTTGATTTAATGTTGGGAATGTACAGTTTACCAAATTCCCTGATGCAGGAGTCCCAAGTACAGGTGAAATAAATGTTGGAGAAGTTGAAAGTACTATATTTCCTGAACCTGTGGTACCTGTAGCAGAACTTAAATAATTAAGTTGCGTTCCTGTTGAAGTCACAGATGTTAATCCAAGAGTGAACGGTGTAGGAATAGTAACTGTTCCTGTAAATGTTGGAGAGGCTAATGGTGCATAGGTTGTGCTTGTATAAGCATTACTTCCAAGTGTTCCACCTGTTCCTATATTCAATGTAGAACCATCTGTTCCTGAAATGGTTAAAGAATTATTTATCGTAAGAGTCTTTGAGGTTGTTCCACCTGAAATAGAAAAACCTATGGCATTGGCTGTATGTGTAAGTCCATTATATGAAGTAGCAGTAGCAACCCCTAAATTTGGAGTTATTAATGTAGGGGAAGTATTCATTACAAAAGTAGAACCAGTTCCAGTTTGAGATGCAATGGAAGTAGTATTTCCAGAACTTGTTATAGGACCTGTTAAATTGGCATTTGTTGTAACAGTTGCAGCATTACCAGTTGTACTTTGATTCAAAGTTGGGAAATCAGCAGCAACTGCAATAGATGGAACTCCTGTTCCAGTAGTGTTTTTTAAGATACCGGTGCCTAAACCAGCTAATGATGTATTATTTATCTTACTAACAGTAACTGCACCAGCATTTGTAATTGATGCGTCACCAGTCATTTGAACATCTGTTGGTATATTACTGCTATTACCGACTAGTATATGAGTATTTGTTAAAGAGGAAACACTACCAGTTGCGCCTGTAGCACCGGTAGCTCCTGTTACACCGTTTGTTCCATTAGTTCCGGCTGTACCTGTTGCGCCATTGGCTCCCGTTGCGCCGTTTGTTCCATTTGTTCCAGCAATACCCGTTGCACCAGTGGCTCCTGTTGTCCCGTTTGTTCCATTGGTTCCTGCTGAACCTGTTGCGCCAGTGGCTCCTATTGCCCCGTTTGTTCCATTGGTTCCATTGGTTCCATTGGTTCCAGCTGTACCTGTTGCGCCAGTGGCTCCTGTTGCGCCATTTGTTCCAGCAACACCCGTTGCACCAGTGGTTCCCGTAGCACCGTTTGTTCCTGCTGTACCTGTTGCTCCAGTGGCTCCTGTTGCACCAGTCGAGCCTATTAATCCCTGAATACCTTGTATCCCCTGATCTCCTGTTGCACCAGTCGCTCCAACTATTCCTTGAATACCTTGTGAGCCTGTTGCTCCTGTTACTCCTTGAATTCCCTGTATACCTTGTATTCCCTGATCACCAGTTGCACCAGTAGCTCCAACAATTCCTTGAATTCCTTGTGATCCTGTGGCTCCTGTTACTCCTTGAATACCCTGAATACCTTGTATCCCCTGATCTCCTGTTGCACCAGTAGCTCCAACAATTCCTTGAATACCTTGTGAACCTGTAGCTCCTGTTACCCCTTGAATACCCTGAATACCTTGTATCCCCTGATCTCCTATTTCACCTGTAGCTCCAACTATACCTTGAATACCTTGTGAGCCTGTTGCTCCTGTTACTCCTTGAATGCCCTGAATACCTTGTATTCCCTGATCTCCTGTCGCACCAGTTGCTCCAACTATGCCTTGAATACCTTGTGAACCTGTGGCTCCTGTTGCCCCTTGAATTCCCTGATCTCCTGTTGCACCAGTCACTCCAACAATTCCTTGAATACCTTGTGAACCTGTAGCTCCCGTTACTCCCTGAATTCCCTGAATGCCTTGTATTCCCTGATCCCCAGTTGCGCCTGTGGCTCCAACTATTCCTTGAATACCTTGTGCTCCGGTAGCTCCTGTTACTCCTTGAATTCCTTGAATACCTTGAATACCTTGTATCCCCTGATCTCCTATTTCACCTGTAGCTCCAACTATTCCTTGAACACCTTGTGAACCTGTAGCTCCCGTCATACCTTGAATTCCCTGATTACCCGTAGCCCCTGCTATTCCCTGTATCCCTTGCACTCCGGTAGCTCCTGTTACTCCTTGAATTCCCTGAATGCCTTGTATCCCTTGATCTCCCGTTGTACCAGTCGCTCCAACTATCCCTTGAATACCTTGTGAACCTGTAGCTCCTGTCACTCCTTGAATTCCCTGAATACCTTGTATGCCCTGATCTCCTGTTGCACCTGTAGCTCCTACAATACCTTGAATACCTTGTGAACCTGTGCCTCCTGTTACTCCTTGAATTCCCTGAATACCTTGTGAACCTGTGCCTCCTGTTACTCCTTGAATTCCCTGAATACCTTGTATCCCCTGATCTCCTGTTGCACCAGTCGCTCCAACAATTCCTTGAATACCTTGTGAACCTGTGGCTCCTGTTACCCCTTGAATACCCTGAATACCTTGTATCCCCTGATCTCCTGTTGCACCAGTCGCTCCAACTATACCTTGAATTCCCTGAATACCTTGTATACCCTGATCTCCTGTTGCACCAGTAGCTCCAACTATACCTTGAATACCTTGTGAACCTGTAGCTCCTGTCACTCCTTGAATTCCCTGAATACCTTGTATCCCCTGATCACCGGTCGCACCAGTCGCTCCAACAATTCCTTGAATTCCTTGTGATCCAGTGGCACCTGTTACACCTTGAATACCTTGGATTCCCTGATCACCTGTTGAGCCAGTCTCTCCTGCTATTCCTTGTGATCCTGTAGCTCCTGTTACTCCTTGAATTCCCTGAATACCTTGTATCCCCTGATCTCCAGTTGCACCAGTCGCTCCAACAATTCCTTGAATACCTTGTGAACCTGTGGCTCCTGTTACTCCTTGAATTCCTTGAATACCTTGGATTCCCTGATCCCCTGTTGCACCAGTAGCCCCTGCTATTCCTTGAATACCTTGTGAACCTGTGGCTCCTGTCACTCCTTGAATTCCCTGAATACCTTGTATACCCTGATCTCCTGTTGCACCAGTAGCTCCAACTATTCCTTGAATGCCTTGAGAACCTGTAGCTCCTGTTACCCCTTGAATTCCCTGATCTCCTGTTGCACCAGTCGCTCCAACAATTCCTTGAATGCCTTGTGAACCTGTAGCTCCTGTTACACCTTGAATCCCCTGAATACCTTGTATACCCTGATCTCCTGTTGCACCAGTAGCCCCTGCTATTCCTTGAATACCCTGTGAACCTGTGGTTCCTGTTACTCCTTGAATTCCCTGAATACCTTGTATCCCCTGATCTCCTATTGCACCAGTGGCTCCAACAATTCCCTGAATACCTTGTGATCCTGTTGCTCCTGTTACTCCTTGAATTCCCTGAATACCTTGTATCCCCTGATCTCCAGTTGCACCTGTAGCTCCTACAATACCTTGAATACCTTGTGAACCTGTGGCACCTGTTACTCCTTGAATTCCTTGAATCCCTTGTATTCCCTGATCACCTGTTGCACCTGTCGCTCCAACTATTCCTTGAATACCTTGTGAACCTGTAGCTCCTGTTACCCCTTGAATACCCTGAATTCCTTGTATGCCCTGATCTCCTGTTGCACCAGTTGCTCCTACTATTCCTTGAATGCCTTGTGAACCTGTGGCACCCGTTACTCCTTGAATTCCCTGAATGCCTTGTATCCCTTGATCTCCCGTTGCACCAGTCGCTCCAACTATCCCTTGAATACCTTGTGAACCTGTTGCTCCAGTTACCCCCTGAATTCCCTGAATACCTTGTGCTCCAGTAGCTCCTGTTATTCCTTGATTACCTTGAATACCTTGTATCCCCTGAATTCCTTGTATCCCCTGTAATCCCGTAGCTCCCGTCATACCTTGAATTCCCTGATTACCCGTAGCCCCTGCTATTCCCTGTATCCCTTGCACTCCGGTAGCTCCTGTTACCCCTTGAATTCCCTGGATACCTTGTATACCAGTAACTCCCTGAATACCTTGAATCCCCTGCAAACCTGTTGCACCGGTAGCACCCGTTGCTCCCTGAATGCCTTGAGGTCCGATGGCGACTATCCAAGCCGTCCCATTAAAATAATTAAAGACATTTGTGGTGGTATTATAAATAAATAAACCGGTCGCGGGCAATGCGATGGAATCCCTCTGAACAGTGGTCATCCGTGGTATCAGCATTCCTTTTGAGGTGGATCGAACTTCTAAAATGGACGATGAATCCGGTGTAAAAGTTGTCGCTCCGATGCCCATACTTTGGGCAAATAAATTTTGATTGAATGCAATAAACAATAAGATTGCTACTATTACATTCTTACAATTCCATTTCTGATTTTTTAAGTTGTTCATTTTGTTCATATTGATAGTTTGATAATACGATTTAAAATCTATTTTTACGTTAACCATTTTTTTAAGTTGTTGTTTTATATTAATATAATATTTCAAAGTTCGATGGGAAGTTTGCCAGAATAATTTAGAAGGGGTTCAAAGTTCGAATTTGTTGTTTTCACCAAGTGTAAGATTTTTACATTTTTTTCTATTAATTTTTCTTTTCCTTCCTTCATTTTTTCTAATATTTACTATTGACAATTTTAGATTCATGTATGTATAAGTAGTTGAATTATAATGTAAATTAGGTATTGATAGCGAGTAGTTCAATCGGTTTTAATATAATTAGTATTAATATTATAAAATCATTTCAATCGTTTATTGTCCAAGAAATGACAATGTTTTTTTGTAAGTATCGGCGGCAAAATTACGAAATTTTTTCGGAATGTTAATGAATTTTAACTTATGAGTTATCAACATTGCTACAAACATTTCACTAAGTAATGTTAAAAATATACTATTAGGAATTATCTTCTCGATTGTCAACTTTGGGCTGTTATGTTATGGCGGCAAAAATAGCTGATGGAAGGTGAAGTGAACATGAGATTTGTCATAAATTTAAATATTTAACCTTAATGGAATGGGTTATGAATTCCAAAAGGAAGACTTCTAAAGGCGATGAAAAGGAAAGGCTAATCTTGTCTTGTTAGTCTCAATATCTTGAATTGTCAAACTTTACTTTTTCATAAAATCTTTTGGTATTAAATAATAAGATTCCCTTGTTTCCCGGAAAAATATATCTCCCTCACTAAAATAATTATGCAATAATATAATCACATAATTTTTATTTATTGAATTCCGCCAAAAATGGAATGTCATAAAAGGAAAATTTAAAGAAGTACCACTACAGATAACCAATTCTTCTCCCATCATGCTTTTATTACATTCCTGAAAAAAGGGAATGTGATAAAAGGAAAATTTAAAGAAGTGCAAGACTGATTACCAGTTTTATCATCATCATCCTTTTATTGCATTCCCCAAAAAGGGAATGTCATAAAAGGAAAAAGTAATTACGAATGCTGGATTATAAATAATGAATGAAGAACATTTTATAATTTATAATTCACCATTTATAATTCATCATTCCTTTAGCTCGTAACCGGAACGCTTACAGGATTCATCGTCACCATTGGGCACATGCCATTTGGATTAAATTTCACGGCTCGACTTCTTACCATTGAATTACCAATCAAATGTTCAACAATGGCGGACGATTTAGTCGCAATATCAATATAAAATATAGAAGTTCCGACCGTAAGTTTTAGTTGAAGAGGACCCGTTTGCTCAAGCGTAGCAGTCATATCCGATGAAGTAATGACTAACGCTCCTTGCGATAAATTATCGAAGAACCATTCCACTTTTATCTTACCTCCAAAGTTCGTCATCGAATATTTCAGGTCAACAAAAACTCCAGGAACGCCTGTCCTGGCAGTACTGTCGCTCGTAGCAGCAACACCTGCAAGAGCAATAATAGTATCGCTGCCAGCCGCCACCAGGTCAATATCATTATAATTCGCTTCCATGGCGGCTAAGCAAATCAATAAATGCGCCTGATACGCAGCTTCTGCAGCCTCACTATCATTCCTCGCGGCAAGCAAACTGGTAAGCGTCACGCCATATCCTCTTATCACGGTTCCGCTATTTGGAATCCCAGGAAAGGTAGCCGTATTAGTGATTAATTTATTGCCACTATTTATCATGTAAATAGGTTTTTCATGCTCCAGCAAGGTAGGAAATTCTCTTAAACATTTAAAGTTCATATTACTATTATTTAATTATATTTTTTACTGTTATTTACTAAACGAATACATATGGTATAGAAAAAGGATAGAACATTCCACCAATTTCTCCAGAAGATTTTGAACAAAGGAAATAGATTTCAGAAACCCTCCCAGACGATAAACCAATCTCTGGAGAGATTCCTTGACTTTCCCTTGAAAATCTGGAATTTTCCCTGGAAGAATCAGAATTTTCCCTGGAAAAACTGGAACTTTCCCTGGAAGAATCGGAATTTTCCCTGGAAAAACTGGGATTTTCCCGGGAAAAATCAGAATTTTCCCTGGAAGAATTGAAATTTTCCCTGTAAAAACTGGAATTTTCCCTAGGAAATCCGGAATTTTCCAGGGAAAGTAATTTGGAAGCTCCTGACAATGAAACAAACTCTGGACAGATTCCTCCAAAAGCTGAAATGAATAACCCACCTCCCATTCCTTCCGAAGAAATTGCTGCACCTTTTGCCTGAATCATTAGAGAAAATTTCATGGCGCAAAATTATCCTATTGAATCATGCAATAAAATTTTTTCTGAACCTTTCGTAATTTATTTTTTATCCCTCCATTTATCCTTTTGCCTTTTAATAGTCGAATGATTCTTTTTGGTATGATTCGGCATGTCAGCAATTTTTGTTGCCTTACCAAATTCTTTCACATTCTCATCAATAGTAATTTGCTTCAACAACCTTGCAATATAAATTACAGCATGTTGGTCGTTTTGATAATCCCTTTTAACCTTGTCGGCACCACCAAGCTTTTTAATCCATTTTCTGTTGTCATCCGAATAATCTTCCATAGTTTAATTTTTTGATTAATAATTTTATTGAATGTAAAATTACATATAATAAAGGAGAGCAGCCTATATAATAAGGAGTGAAACCGCCTTCCGATTCTATAGAATAAAATCCCCAACCCCTTTTTAATCCCGAAGGAGGGGAGGAGAAGAGTGGTGGTTAGGAGATTATGTTGGTCTAATTTCCTCATTCATTACTTTATAAAAGTCAAAAAGTAAATTGAAGAATGCCACAATAATAATTCCTACAGAAGATAACGTAAGAATAACGTTCCATTTATCCCACAAATCTAAACTTTGGATAAATAAAGGAAGTATAACTCCAATAACAAAAATTACAATTAGATTCCAAAAAATAATAAGAAAAGTTTTTGGCAAGGGAGCTTGATTCAGTTCTGTTAATTCAATCATTTTAGGCAAATAAAAGGAGTAAAATTCAGTGCCTAAATCTGCCAATAAATGTCTATCAATTTTCTTATCTTTAAACTTGGAATCAATTTGAGAAATATAATCTCTCAGGTTATCCTTAAAAAGCACCCAAATGCCTTGATCATTAATTTGCCCTTCAGTATGTTTGGCATATCTACCTTCTAAAAAGTACCAAATCTGATTTGATGGCATCATAAATCTATATAAATCCTCTAACGAATAATTAAAATGTATAGTCCTATCATAAATCCAAGTTTGGCGTTTTGGATCCCCATAAATTGATTCCATAGCAAGAAATAGATCGATTGTTGTATAATTCAATTCAGTATTTTTCAATAAAAAATTATTCGCTAATTCTTCCAATTTTTTATCCTGAATATTTTGATCGTGCAAAAGTTCAAAGTTTAATCCAGGATATTTTTCCTTAAAAATATCTACTTGATTTCGATACTTCCAAAATTCATGGCTATGCATTATGCAATATAAAATCCTTCTAAAGTGGGTTAGTTTAATAGAATATTTATTAATTTCTCTTTGTCTTAATTCTCTTTCTTGTTTTAGGTTAAAAAGCTTGGAGGCTAAATATGCTATCACGATACCAGAGATAATTCCTGATACCGTAATGAAATAATTTTGAATGTTTAAAATTCTCGAGGCTGGTGCATAACCTTTGTAAAATATAACCGAGATCATTAATGCAATAAGGGGTAATAAAATCCATTTTAAACTATTCAATTTATTTGCATTCATATTTAAGGTATTAAACAAAAAAGCCGCTCAATAATCACGAGCGGCTTTTCAATTTATCATTTATAATTCATCATTTATAATTCCCCTTAACTCCCGCAAGCCTCACATCCATCGGGATCGTCAATGCTGCAAGAAATCTGCTCCAGAGCCTTTACTTTATCCAGTTCACTTGGCTCCACATATTCCACAATTGCCGGCTCGGCTTGCTTCTCCACCGTGAATTTGATGGCATCGGTAGCGGCTTTGGTACGGAGGTAATACATACCAGTCTTCAAGCCCTTCTTCCACGCATAAAAGTGCATCGAAGTCAGCTTGCCGAAGTTCGCATCCTGTATAAATAAATTCAACGACTGGCTCTGGCAAATGAATGCGCCACGGTCGGCAGCCATATCAATAATCACTTTTTGTTTGATCTCCCAAACCGTTTTATAAATGTCTTTTATATGCTGCGGAATCTCCGGAATGTCTTGCACAGAGCCATTTGCAGAGATGATTTTGGTCTTCAGATTATTGTTCCAGATACCCAATTTCACAAGGTCGAGCAACAGATGTTTGTTCACCACAATAAACTCCCCGCTCAACACACGGCGACTATAAATATTCGATGTATAAGGCTCGAAACATTCGTTGTTACCAAGAATCTGCGAAGTAGAAGCAGTCGGCATCGGAGCCAGCAGCAAGGAATTCCGCACACCATGCTTCTTCACTTCCTCCTTCAGCACATCCCACTCCCAGCGATCTGTAGGCTTCACATTCCACATGTCGAATTGGAAGATACCTTGCGACACAGGCGATCCGGCGAAGGTCGAATAAGGTCCTTCTTTAATAGCAATGTCCTTGGAAGAAGTCATCGAAGCATAATAAATCGTCTCGAATATCTCACGATTCAGCATCCTCGCTTCCTCACTATCGAAAGGCAATTTCAACAACATAAAAGTATCCGCCAATCCCTGAACCCCAATGCCAATGGGGCGATGACGCATGTTACTGTTGCGCGCCTCCTCGACAGGATAATAATTTACATCAATAATTTTGTTCAGATTTTTGGTAATCTGATAAGTGATATCAAACAATTTCTGATGATCAAACTTTCCATCAATAACAAATCTCGGCAACGCAATCGAAGCCAGGTTACACACGGCAATCTCGTCTGCGGCGGTGTATTCTACGATCTCCGTACAAAGATTTGAACTCTTGATAGTCCCCAAATTCTTCTGGTTTGATTTCTCATTGCAAGCATCCTTGTAAAGCATGTATGGCGTGCCCGTCTCAATCTGACTTTCCATAATCGCAAACCATAACTCCTGCGCCTTAATCGTCTTGCGAGCCTTGCCTTCCGATTCATATTTAGTATAAAGTAGCTCGAATTCAGCACCATAACAATCTGCCAACCCAGGGCACTCATTCGGGCAGAACAATGACCAGGTGCTATCCTCCTCAACACGCTTCATAAACAAGTCAGGAATCCAAAGCGCAAAGAACAAATCCCTCGCCCTCAACTCTTCCTTACCATGATTCTTTTTCAATTCCAGAAACTCAAAAATATCTGCATGCCAAGGCTCCAGATAAATAGCAAAAGAACCCTTCCGTTTGCCACCACCCTGATCAACATATCGAGCGGTATCATTGAAGACCTTCAACATCGGAACAATACCATTAGAAGTCCCATTCGTCCCACGAATATAAGAACCCGTAGCCCGAACATTATGAATACTCAAACCGATTCCACCAGCCGATTGAGAGATCTTAGCACAGTTCTTCAAGGTATCATAAATACCATCAATACTATCATTCTTCATCGTCAATAAAAAGCACGAAGAAAGCTGTGGCTTGGGCGTTCCGGCATTAAATAAGGTCGGCGTGGCATGCGTAAACCAACGCTCGCTCATCATGTTATAAGTCTCGATGGCAGCATCAATATCCTCCTTATGAATACCGATAGCAACCCGCATCAACATGTGCTGTGGACGCTCAGCAACCTGCCCGTTCATCCTCAACAAATAAGACTTCTCCAAAGTCTTAAAACCAAAATAATCATAACCGAAATCACGGTCATAAATAATGGTACTATCCAACAACTCCGCATTCTTTTCGATGATACCATACACCTCTTCCGAGAGCATAGGAGCCTTCTTTCCGGTATTTGCATCAACATAAAAATACAACTCCTTCATCGTCTCCGAGAAAGATTTTTTAGTATTCTTATGAAGATTACTAATAGCGATTCTCGAAGCCAGCAGCGCGTAATCAGGATGCTTCGTAGTCAGCGAAGCAGCGATTTCTGCAGCAAGATTATCAAGGTCAGAAGTCGAAACCCCATCATAAATCCCCTCGATCACCTTCTGCGCAACGCTAATAGATTCAACATGTTCAGGATTCAACCCATAGCAAAGCTTCTGAATCCTCGCAGTCACCTTATCAAACTTTACGGTCTCTTTTTTACCGTCTCTTTTTATTACATACATATCTTTTGGTATTTAGTTTATGTTTTATTTTTATAATTCTTTAAATTCATTTTCGATTTCCTCAATCGTCGGCAAACTGCTTTTAATCTCATCAGGAAGCACCTCCGTAAACTGAAATTCACTCACCCCGATTGGCTTCACAATATCTCTCAATGCGTATTCCACAGCGATATTATTTTTATCCCTGCACAGCAAAATCCCGATGGTAGGCTTGTCATCCTCGCCCCTCAATAAGTCATCAACCGCCGAAAGATAAAAGTTCAACTTACCTGCATATTCGGGCGCAAATTTCTTATTCTTCAACTCAATTACCACATAACATTTCAGCTTGATATTATAAAACAACAAATCAATTTTATAATCCTCATCAGCAATTTCAATAGCATATTGCCGCCCCACAAAAGCAAATCCCTTTCCCAATTCCAACAAAAACTTAGTGATATGCTGAACCATCTGATTCTCGATATCCTTTTCCTTAGCCTCCGAAGTCAGCATCATAAAATCAAAAATATATGGATCCTTCAAAGTTTGTTGCGCCAAATCAGATTGCGAATCGGGCAATGTCGTCTTAAAATTGGTAACAGATTTCCCCTGTCGTTGATACAGTGCAGTCTTTATCTGCAAAGCCAAAACATCCCTGCTCCAACCATTCTCAATAGTTTGCTGAATATAAAAAATAGCTTCTTCAATATCTTTTGCCTTACTGAATATCAAAATGTTCTGTCCCCAAGGAATTTTCGCAACAAACTGTTGCGTAAATGGAATCGGAGTTATTTTTGACTCCTCGGATAAAAAGCCAACAGCCTGTTGGCTTATTTCAGTAACCAATGTTTGGGCATTTTCTAATTGTGCAACAGGCTGTTGCACAATTGCATTATTCTTATTTTCTACATTTTCCAATTGGGCAACAGGCTGTTGCCCAATTACCAAGGGCTGATTATAAAATAAATAGAAGGCTTGAATGTATTTCAGGTTACTTATTGAAAACCCTCCCAGTTCAGGAAACTCCTCCTTCAAATCAACACTCAATTGATTAATCAATCCAGCACCCCAATTTGTTTCTTGTTGCTTTTCCGAAATCATCTTCCCCAACTCCCAATAAAACAAAATAAGTTCAGCATTAGCAGCCAAAGCAGCCTTCACTTGACTCCCCCTGACCTTAGATTTTATATCCGAAAGCCAATCCTTATAACCAATATCAAACTTATTCAAACTCTCCATTTCTTATTTCGTTTTACCCTTCACTTTCTTCACACCCTTCAACACCTCCTTCTCCTCACTCACCAATTTCCTTTGCAATTTCTTCACATCATCAGCCCCAGGCAATGCTTCGGGTTTCACGCCCCTGTCAATAAGCATTTTTCGCACCGCTTTATTATTATCAACATGCTCTGTCGAAATTTGTTCATCACCTTTCAAATCTTTCTCAACAACATTATGGCTCGTCAATTCAGTAGCAAAATCTTTAGCCTTGATGGTAAGAGTTGGCAAGAAATCAGCAAGAGGTCTGTTACCTGGAATCATCAATTTCCGTTTCATTTCATTAGTCGTAAAGCCGCCAAACAAAGCCTTATCGCCCTCCGACCTGATGATTGCAAAACTCTTTTCATCCACCCCTCTTTCATAAATAATTGCAGAAAGTTTCTTCTCGCTCTTCGACAGTTTCTCCCTTGCAGTAACCCGCGCAACATCAAGCAATCGTTGCTCAATAATTTCCTGTTTTCGAGTCTGCACAGCAAAATAAGTCTGTGCAAAAGCAACTTCATGTTTACCTGGGTCTCCATTTTGAGCCACCAAATAACAAGCATATCTTGTAAGCGCAATATCCTCAATATCTCTATGACCACCTTTACCAATTTCGATCATCTTGTTGGCTTCAACAAAATGATCAGAAACCGCCTCACCACTGTTAATGCATGCCTCTTTAGCCTTATCAATTACCTTCAAAAAATTCCTCCAATCAGCATAATCAAATACTCCCTGCAACTCCCTCGCACTCCAGCATTCCGTACCCTCAAACACATAACATGCCTGCTCAAACTTCTCAAATAATTCCGTTATATTTTCTTTTTTCATTATCAATTCCCTTTTACAAATTTCCCTCGTGCGCTCGTCTGGATTTGTAATCCCGACCCCTCCATATCATCCGCAGATTTAAGCCAATGCTTTATATGTTCCTCTTTGGTCATCATGTTTTAATTAACAGATTTAGGTTTAAAAGGATCATCCGAAACTCTCAAATGAGTAATGTGTTCTCGCAGTGGTGTAATTTCTTCCCATAAAATATCACCATGACCATTTAAGTCAGCTGTGCAATCCCATACAATATCATAAAACAAACCATTCCCTTGAATTTTTTCGATCTTACCTCTATCTGCTTTTTTAGGAATTAATAAGTCTTTTGCATAATCAGGTTTAAGTGCCCAATTTGAATTTCCAATTCCTGATGAAGCTGTTGGGTAAATAATACAATTTGATGGATTTTTTTCAAAACTTAATTGTGACCATGCAATCGTTGAATTATATAAAAAGTCATTGTTTCTTCCCTTAACAATTAATTGGAATTCCCTTGCAATAAATTCATCAACAATTTTAATGTTGTTTAGAGCAGGATTTGAAATCAAACTACGGTAGTGATTTTTTATAATCTCTCTCAATGTGTTATCATTTTTGTATAACGATTCTATACCTACCATGCTAACTGGAGAAATATTTATTTTGCTATCAAGCTCATAAGTTATAATTGTAATATATTCATTCTCTATCGGGTTTAATTCAACAATACTGGTTATAGGATGATTGGAACAATATAATATTCTTTCTCCTTTATCATTACATCTACCCTTTTTTGTTGCTTCAATTGGAGGTGCCCATAAATTATCAGTGTGCATAAAATAATCAACAGGATTACCATAAGCATCTTTATTAATTCTCGCTCTATATAATCCGCCTGGGTTTATTTGGTATCTTATTGGAACATATCCTTGAACAAATGATAAAATTGCCTCTTTACATCCTTTAATACCATATTTGATTTTAAAATCAGGACTTAATACCCATAAAAGTTGACTAATAAGATCCTCCTTATTTTTAGTATCTAAAAACATTTTTTTATCTAATAAATTAAGCATGTGTAATTAATAAAATCTAAGCTCCCAAAAGCACAAAATCCCCCTTGAATAAGATACCCCTTGCCAAAATCCACTCCCATTACCCTCCTGCCAAGTAGAATTCTATTAATCAAAAAAGCTATGCTCTTGTTTATGCTCACTATGGTCTTGTTTATTCGAGGGTATGACTTGTTTATCCTTACTAAGGACTTGTTTATGCTTACTGATGCCTTGTTTTTTCGAGGGTATGGCTTATTTATGCTTACCGAGGTCTTGTTTATGACTACTAAGACCTTGTTTTTGGAGGGGTATGGCTTATTTATGCTTACTAAGGTCTTGTTTATGACTACTAAGGACTTGTTTATGCTTACTGAGGTCTTGCCAATGGTCTTTTTAATGATACCGAAACCCGCTCCCTGTATAGCTCCAAGCCCTAAAAGTGTGTTTTTGAAGAAAATCACACCACCCCCTCCAATTCGCATCCTAATTTCCTCAAATCGTGTTCTCATGACAGGTCCTTAATGATTATTTATGACATAAAACGTACTACTCCCATCAAAAATCCTCATCCATCTTGAAGCTATGCTGATCCTTAGAAGACATCACCCCAGCCTTCTGGTACTCCCCAACACGTTTCTCAAAGAAATTAGTCTTCCCCTGCAACGAAATCAATTCCATAAAATCAAAAGGATTCGAAACATTATAAATCTTCTTCTGATCCAAAGCAACGAGCAATCTGTCAGCCACAAATTCAATATATTGAGACATCATCTTAGCATTCATCCCAATCAAATCAACTGGCAAGGCAGTGCTCACAAACTCCTGCTCAATCTTCACAGCATCAGCAATCATCCCAACAACAACTTCCTTATCCAATTTGTTCTCCAGCATTCCATAAAGCAGACAAGCAAAGTCGCAATGCAGACCTTCATCGCGAGAGATGAGTTCATTAGAGAAACTCAAGCCAGGCATCAAGCCCCTCTTCTTCAACCAAAAGATAGAGCAGAAGCTACCAGAGAAGAATATCCCTTCCACTGCAGCAAACGCAATCAACCTTTCCGCAAAGCTGCCTTTACTTATCCAGCGCAAAGCCCACTCCGCCTTCTTCTTCACACAAGGAACCGTTTCAATAGCATTAAAAAGACGATTCTTTTCCTGCGTATCCTTGATATAAGTATCTATTAATAAGGAATAAGTTTCAGAATGAATATTCTCCATCATTATCTGAAATCCATAGAAGCAACGTGCCTCTGGAAGCTGAACTTCCTTCATGAAATTGACAGCCAGATTTTCATTCACGATACCATCACTCGCTGCGAAGAACGCAAGTACATTCGTAATGAAATACCGTTCGCCATCATTCATTCTATCCCAGTCTTTTTGGTCTTGCGAAAGATCCACTTCCTCTGCCGTCCAGAAGCTTGCCTCATGCTTTTTATACATCTCCCAAATCTTTGGGTACTTAATTGGAAAGAGTACGAATCGCTCTTTATTGTCTTCTAAAAGGACTTCTGTTTTCATATTTTTATATCTTTATTTTGTATTATTTTTTGTTTAATTCTCTGTTAAGTCTTCCCATCTTTTTCGGGGTTGCAAAGATGCCTCATTTTTACTTCCTGCACAATCATTTTTTATAAACATTTCCCAAAAGTTTTTAACACCCATTCACTTTTCTTGTTGATAAATTATCTTCTTTTTGACATTGTAAAATTAACTCCTGATTCAATCCCCCCGAAACTAAACTGTAAATAAATTATAACAGCCATCTGTTAGAAACTTTTCCTTCCGAAAAACTTGCTTTTGGAAAGGAATTTGATAGGGGGTGAAAAGGTATAGGGGAATAGGGTATAAAGGTATATGGCATAAGGAATAAAAGGTATAGGGTATAAAGGTATATGTTTCCTTATGCCTTTATACCCTATGCCTTTATTCCTTTATTCCCAAATTCTTCGGCTGCGAATGTCAATTGTTTATACCATTCCTCGCCATACTTGCGAGTGAGGCTTTCTTTCAGGAAAACATACACAGGAACTTGAAGACTTTGCCCCAGTTTACAGGCGGGAGCGCATATTTCCCAACGATCATAATTGAGGGCATCATAGTCCTTATGCTTCGTTATTCGAATCGGATAGAGATGGCAGGAAATCGGTTTCTTAAAGTCAATTTTCCCTTCCAGATAAGCCTTTTCTATTGCACAAAAAGCGATGTCATTATGAAAATAAACATAAGCACATTCCTTGCCTTTAATCAATGGAGTGGTGTATTCCCCGCCGCCCTCGTTGATATATAAACCCTGCTTCTCGACAGCCTTAATTCCGGCGTGAGACATGTATGGTTTCACCTTGTTATAAATCTTCCGAAGCACAGGAAGTTCATCTTCATCCAGAGGCGCACCCATATCGCCCATTACACAGCATGCACCTTTGCATTTATTCAAATCACAGACGAATGCCTTATCAATCACATCCTCCGAAACGAGTGTATTTTCTATTGCTAACATGTCTTTAATTAGGAATTACGAATTACGAATTAGGATTTTTAAATAATCTCTTCATTTAATTAAAAAAGAAAGCTTATTTCTGCCAGCTCCTGCCCGATTTTTTTGAATACCTTTTAGAATCTTTTCTGTCTGTATGGCAGATGGCTTCTTAACACCTTTGATATACTCCAACAGCAGCTTTTGATTCATACCAATTCGTTCTGAAAGAGCCTCTACATTGATGACTTTATGGTATTCAAAGAACTGCGGCAAATCAATCGTGATTTTAATATCTTTATCCTTTATCAATCTTCCTTCTTCTTCAAAATAAAGATTCAAAGCCTCAAGAATATTATCTTTTAATTGATGTAAATCCCTGCCAGTTGTGGCAACCGGATACTTTGCGGCATAAGAAGAATACCCTGTCGTGGTACATTCTACTATCATTTCTGTTTTATTCATCACTATCATTAAAATCAATTATACCGCAAAGATACGAATTGAGAGGGATACCGTATTCCTCAAAATGAAGATGCTTTTTTTTGATTTTAATCAAGAATTTTCATCAGAAATTTTGAAACCTATTTCTTCCAAAGCCTTCCTCGCTTCAAATGGTTTTAATGTTCCGAGAAGTAATTTCTTATTATTCTTAAAGACGATCTGAATTCCTTTATCACCTCCCAAAATAATTGCTTTATCTTTCATCGAATCCCCATATCTGATGCCCCATCCGAGATATTCACCCATAGCATCATATTCTCTGATGTAGGCTTCGGAAATATCTCCCAATGATAACTTTTTTATTCTCAAATTAAGAGGAAAAAATCGGTAATAAATACCATCTTTCTTTATAACGGTTTTTAGATTCCCAAAAAAAATGGAAGATGTTATTATGAGCATAGCTATCATCACTATTGTATCTACATAATTTGGAGCAGGATTATTCCCAAATTGATGTCCTAATATCACCTGCCAGATGAATCCAAAAATAAATATTACATCTATGATTATACATATCATGTATATCCACCATTGCTTGAATCTTTGTGTTTCTGAAAATAATATTTCTCTCATTTTTTATGGAATTCAAGATTCAAGATTAAGAAATCTTCTGGCAATAACCTCATGCTTCAAAGGTGCGAAGTTCCTTCGAGGTATTATTCCCAATGAAAGCTAATCTTCCTTCTTCTTTTTCTTCTTTATTATTAATTTAATAAAATAAAAAATGAGACCTACTATAAGACCGCATATCGCACCACCAAGTAATGCCCTTTCACCATTATCTAATTCCATTATTATAAAATTTTAATTCAAAATATTCCCAATAAAAACTTCGCATCTGCCAAAAAAGATCAAAAATAGCGTAACCATCCCAAAGCTTTGCGTAACATTCCTCAAAGATAGCGTAACATTGTTGATAAATAGCGTAACAAGGTTAAAGAATAGAGTAACATTTATCGAAAATAGCGTAACAAAGTTGAAGAAAACAGTCATTTACCTGCGTACTCTTACTCTGATTATGCCCCCTTGTAATGGATTAGTGGATACAACTACTACATTGGCGAATCCCTTGCCCATCAAGAGTTCTCCATGTCCCGGAATAGTGATTCCAATGCCCTTTTTCTTCTTCCCTTTGTGGACAATTACGGGGTCTCCTGTCATATTTACCATTGTTGAGCCGAGAACGATGTGTTGAAGTTGCTTATTCTTACCAATCGGCACAGAACTTATCTGATCTTTCTCCTTAGCAGGCGCATCGGAGGTTACAAAACCATATAATCCCAGCCATCTGCCATCATCAGGATGACGAGTTTGAAGGAAATTCGCGAATTTATGAATGTTGATTTCCGGAGTCGCCATGTCTTTATTTCTTTCCGAAGTTTCGAGCATGGCATCAAGATTCAATTGGAAGGCATCATCCTTCAAATCTTCAGCATCAGTAAGTGCCAGCGCGATAGTCGCCATCACATATCCCTTAGCCACTAAGTAAGGATCTATAATACATGGATCGGGGGCAAAGGTGAGATAATATTTATTGATAGCCCTGAATAATGCAATCTGGTCAGCCTGCTTTGTCGGGAAATTAACAGCTCCGGTGCTGCTGAAATCAATGCCAAATAAGCCACCATCCTTGAAATTCGGAGACAGGAGGATTTTCAATTCCTGCGCAATGCCACGGGAGACGGTATTTGTAGCATCTAAGGTCTTATAAAAGCAGGAGTTATTATATTCTTTCAAGGAAATCTTAGAGTCATTATTTTCTTCATGCACCAGAGCATCAAGCGTGCTGTTGTAATCTGCATTTACATCAATTTCTTGCGCAATAATAAAGTCATAACACTCGCCGGAAGTGCCGTCAGCAAGGACTTTTGCCCTTATTGCCTTGTATAAATTTGATTTGCCTTGTGTCGTGGTCGGTAATACTATTTCCATGTCTTTAATTTTCTTGTTTAATATTATTCTATCAAGGCAAAGAAACGAATTAAAGCGGTGTTTGAGGAATTACCTGTTGTATAGAATGGAAATATCCTTGAGGGTGTCTGTAAAATTGAAGGTTTTATATAAGGTATCCGTAGGGAAATTATAGACATTGAGATTCTTTGCATTTGCCACAAAAATTTGCTGGTTAAGAGAATCGAATTTCATGGCAGAAGCCGCAGCAACCGTGGCAAAGGGATTCAACGAACCGAAGTTCCTGGTATTAAATATATAGACTTGGTTTTGCATACCTATCAGGTAATAAATAGTGCTGATTTGGGTAACGCTGAATATCTTTTCGGAAGGCAATGTAACGGGCACTGTGGTGCGGTTGTCCGGAATATCATATATCATCACGTTTCCGATGCCATTATTGTTGGTGAATATCATGAGGCTGTCACTGTTGATGGAGAACATTGCGACTATATCCTGGTTAATGACGATGTTCTGGAAAGCCGCGCCGGTAGCGAGGTAATAGACATTCAGGGCTACGCCATATCCTGAAATATTTCGCTGCTCGGCATAAAGATATTGGCTGTCAGAAAACAAAGTATGGGGATAAGTTCCGGAAGCTGTGTTAGCCGTGTAATTGATATTTCCGGCATTATCGAAGCCATTGATAACATTGTCGTATTTGGCAAGGAAATTTTTAGAATCATTGCTGTACACCCTTTCAAACGTGGGGAATCCGTTATTGGTCGCAGGCACATTCCAGCTAAAAGTATTTGTATTTAGGTTAATGCAATTGAAGTTTCCTGAATAAATTCCGGTGGTGAATAAAGATTGGTCAGCCGAGGAAATAGCTGCGTTAGAAAAATCACCAGTGAGGGCAATAACCTGGGAAATAGTGTTGGCGGAATCGAGCTTCCAGACCTTTGTATTGGCACTATTGCTGCCGGTCACGACATAGATGGCTTCTCTCTTTAAAGGCAGGGCATTGAGCATAATTTCCTGGTATCCGATAGCGAGATTAGTACCATCATAAGCAGAAATCTGGAGGTAATATATGCCTGATGGAAGGCTTGTATTGGTCATTGTATATGTCGTGTTGATATTCATCGGACTGCCTGTAACGGTAAGGGATTGGGTAATATCTATCGCGACATAATTTGAATTAACCATGTTCATTTTTACGAATTGTAAAGAAGAATTAAAGGTAATCGTCGCAGTAACCTTGATGCTTTGCCCCACAGTGAATGTTTGTCCGGAATAGGGCGATGAAAAGGTGATGACAGGCTCGCTGGTGTCCTTCTTTTTGCAGGAATAAATCATCATCACCGCGATGGCAAAGGTTGATAGAAACAGGAATTTTACTCTCATATATAAATAGTTTATTGTTAAATTAAGAAGGCACAAAGTTACAGATTCTATAGTAAAATTAATCTCTCTTTAAACCTTTAATTTGGAGAATAATCATAAGGATAAATAACGAAAAGATGAAAAGGTTAATAGTAAGTTTAGGGTTAATGATAAGCAGCAGTTTGATGTCAGGACAATCTGCCCAACCCTCATCAAATATACCCGCAAGAGATGCGGGACCCACTGCCCAGTCGGCGGAAGTAATAAAGAATTATCGGGATCAATTATATCATGCCACCCCTGCCGGCGACCGATTTGCAAATCGGGAATTAAGGCATCATTTAAGGCAACTAAATCGGGCAGAAAGGCATCTAAGAAGAGAGTTGCGACGCCTCCGTCGGGAGCGAGCGGGGCATCCGATAGGAAGATAGTTTAGAGAGTGTTTCATTTTGTTAGAGGGTTGCGAGAATTCGTAGCCCTTTTTTTATTTTTAGAAGCCACGAATTTCACAAATAGATTATGTTATTCGCGGCTTCCTCTTTCCCTTTGAATACTTACTTTTGCAACCTTAAATAATAGATAAACAATATGGATTTTCTTTCACCGGAATTGAATGCTTACATCGAATCTCACACCAGGGAAGAGTCTGACATTCTTAAAAAATTAAACCGCGAAACGTATCTCAAGATGATGATGCCAAGAATGCTTTCAGGGCATCTGCAAGGGCAGGTATTAAGGATGTTGAGCATGATGATTAAACCCAAAAACATCCTTGAAATAGGCACCTTCACGGGGTATTCAGCGATATGTTTGAGTGATGGATTGCAGGAAGGCGGGATGCTGCATACCATTGATATTAATGAAGAATATTCAGAGATAATAAACAGGTATTTCAAGGAAGCGAATGTCGAAAGCAAGATCAAAAGATATGTCGGCAATGCATTGGATATTATTCCGACGATTAATGAAACATTCGACCTGGTTTTTATTGATGCCGATAAGGATAACTACTCCAATTATTTCGACCTTGTGATTAATAAAGTGCCCAAGGGCGGATACATCTTTGCAGACAATGTCCTCTGGAGTGGCAAAGTGCTGGAAAGCCCGCAGGACATGGATATTGACACCAAAGCTATCGTGGAATATTGCAACAAAATTCAAGCCGACGAGCGTGTCGAGAATGTTTTATTCCCAATAAGAGACGGCATCATGGTGGCTCGCAAAATTGTTTAAGATATGAGTAAATTTACTGCGAGATTCAAGAGCTTTTCGAAGCTGGATTATTTCTATTTATTGACAGGCATTGCTTGTGTGGCGATAGGTGTCGAAAAGATTCTTGATAAGGGACAGCTTTGGAAGATAGCCGTGGTGTTTGGCATCGGGATTATTATTCTTTTCGTAACTTATAAACGGTCTTCCAAATAATTTCACTCCGATTCGGAGGATACTAAGATTGATTAGAATATTATTCATCATCGTCTTGTTGCAGCTCCCCAAAAAGGTCGCTATCACAAGACGATGAAATAAAAGAATTATTTACGATACATCATCAGGAAGCATTTTGACAAGATAAATGGTATAATGCGTACTGCTTTTATCTGAAATATTCAATGGAAAAAACAAGGGATAATAAAGGTCCTTAGTGAACTTAGCGAAGGCTTTATTAATAATCGTGGTATGTAGTTGCATATCGCCTGTAACATCAGAAATTCCCTTGTCGCCATTGGCATCAATTCTCCCCTCAACTATGTCTATCGGCAGAAGTGTGACAGAATCGAAGACCGTAAAAGTAATGTCCGAACCGCTACCTATTGTATAATAATAATAACCCCAGAGTTTCAGACGAACCCGTTTGGCAGCTTCGGTCTTTAACAGAATAAAAAACAAGTCTGCCTCTGCCATCATTACTTTAATTAATTGGTCAACTTTTACATTCAAATCCTTGATGGTTTTCAATTGTACCATGTATGCCGCTTCATTGGAATTACTGATTTTTGTTCGATTCAGCAATCCATCATTTACGAGGATCAATTCCGCTCTCGTAGGATAAACCATTGCCGCTCCACCAGCGTTTGTTCTATTCAAATCTCCATTAATTAATTTCTTGCCGAAGGTATTAATTCTTGCAATAGTATTCAACAAAGGAACCGTGCTTTTATTCACAGGCTGCCCATAATACGCTCTATCCGATTCCTTGAATAAAGTGGTAGTAAACGTAGGACCAATCAAGCGTTTAATACCGAAGTTAAATACACGATAAAATTGGGAATAGGTAATTTGAGCAACTTCCTCGAAGGCATTGGTATTAACTTTCGATTGAACTTTCATCGCAGTCAGCCTGTTTAATTCGGTAATTGCATCACCATATTCCCCTTCAAGAGTATCTAATAAATTACTTGTGTCTATGGAATAAATATTTACTGTTCCAGGATAGTTTTTTTTAGCTTTGTTATCGGTCAAAAAACTTTTCCGTTGATCATGTGTTTCAGGCACTTGCTTTATTATTTGCATTAAATATAATTGTATGAATTAATTTAAGATTGTTTTAAGGACCTTTTTTCTGGGAATATTTTCATTTTGAATAATAGCTATTACTCCAAATTTTAACAAAGGAACGGGCTGAAAAGAACTTTTCTGTCCGTTCCTTTCCAACGCATCGAACCAAAAACTTATACCCAAGCCATTCCAATAGAAAGAAACAGGGTAAAAAGTTATACCCAAGTCATCCCAATGGAAAGAGGCGAGGTAAAAAGTTCTACCCAAGCAATTGCCATCCATAGCAGAGAGCCAAAAAGTTACAACCGGAGCTTTTTTAGGGATTTGTTTTTCCTGAAAAGTTGTACCCAAAAGACTATATTCTATAGATGAAAAGAATTTTGAAAAAAGTATAAAAAGATTCACTTCGCAAAATTAGTAATAAAATAAATAGCAGCGATGTAATAGAAAGTGGTATGTTGGGAAATCATTTTTTCTTTCATCCTTTTATGCTACCGACCTTTTTGGGGCGGTGCAATAAAAGGATGATTGTTTTAAGAGCCTCACCCCTTGCCCCTCTCCCAAGGAGAGGGGGACGTTGCCGTTACGAAGTGTTTATTTCTTTCATCGTAGTGTGATAGCGACTTTTTAGGAGCTGCAACACGACGATGATGAAGATAATTAGGAATTAAAAATTAGGAATTAGGAAAAGTGTACACCTAATTCCTAATTTATAATTTATAATTTTTTTCGTAGTACTTGCAGATGCCGGTAATGCCGCATTCAGGGCACTTTGGCTTGCGGGCAAGGCATACATAACGACCGTGCAGGATAAGCCAATGATGGGCAATAGGGATTTTATCTTTGGGTAGGTGATGGACCAACTGGTCTTCGGCAGCTCGCGGGGTCTTGGCATTTATGGTGAGACCAATGCGCGCCGCTACTCGGAAAACATGCGTATCCACAGGCATACTGGCTTGATTGAAGACCACCGAGGCAATGACATTGGCGGTCTTTCTGCCTACGCCGGGGAGCTTTTGTAATTCGTCCACATCGGCGGGAACAACGCCTCCGAAATCATGGACGAGCATCTTCGCCATGCCTACCAAATGCTTGGCTTTATTGTTTGGATAACTGATAGATTTGATGTATTGAAAAACTTCTTCCTGGGTGCTCGCTGCCATGACTTCGGCAGTGGGGAAAGCCTTGAATAACGCGGGCGTCGTCATGTTCACACGTTTGTCGGTGCATTGCGCAGAGAGGATGACGGAGACTAATAATTGATAGGGGTTATCATAGATTAATTCGGTCTCGGCAATGGGGCGGTGCTCTGTGAAATAGGTGATGAATTTTTGATAGCGTTCTTCTCTTTTCATGGGGAATTGTTAATCGTTATTCCTTAATTGGAAATCGTTAATGGTAACGAAAACTATCTTGTTTCTTCTAATTCGGCGAAGACTCTATTTACGATTCCATTGACTGGTGGATGCAGTTTTGCGACTGTTACTTTTATCTTTTCAATCTCTGGAATCTGTTGCATCAATGCATCTGATATTCTTTTGGCGACATGTTCAATCAGCCTGGATTTAATTGACATTTCTTCTCTCACAATGTCATAAATGATAACGTAGTCCACTGTTTCATTAAGATTGTCAGAGATGGAAGGTTTTGATAAATCAAGTTCTATCACAACATCTATTTCGTAATTAGTTCCTATCTTTTGTTCTTCGTCTGTGCAGCCATGAAATGCGTATAGTTTGATTCCATGAACCCCTATTTTTCCCATATATTAATGATTATTAGAAGGTGAATCCAATCCTTATTATAGGATTGGAATAAGGTGAGTAAACATCTGGATTAATGTCCCACAAAACCATGAAATTTACGAAAGCATTTCGACCAATCGGTTGGCTGAAGCCCGCACCTACCAGAGGATTGTTGGTGGTTACCCTTTGCAGTTCACCTGATAATGCATTTGGTTCTTCAAGATTTAAGACTTCATATTCTGCATAGGCAAAGAAGTTTCTGAAGACATAATCTTTCGCAAATAATCTTCCTCCGTAAATGTTGGTATTGTAATTAATTCCAGAATAAAAATCTGTAAAACTGTAATACATATATGTAAGCCCAACTCCTACGGAGAAATTATTGGTAAGCCTATATCCAACCAAAGGGGAGATTTCTAACACTGTTTCGTCTCCGAATTGAGCACCGAAACTTCCACCGAAATATACTCTCTTTGAATCGTCCATACCTTCCTGTGCCTTACCCGAAGGTATCATTATGAAGAATAGCAGCAGTATGAAAAGGTACTTAATTAATTTAGATTTTACTGACATGATATTGTTATTATATTGGGTACAAAATTAACAAGAATTTGAGACATTGAAATTCATTAACGTAATTATTTGCAATTTTGTGGCTTAAATAAAACTTAAATTTCACAGACTATGAATTTTATTATAACGGGAGCCAGCAGTGGCATCGGGTACCAAACGGCATTGGCAATTGCAAATGATAAACGACATACTATCATTGCTGTGTCAAGGAACAAAGAAAAACTTGATGCTCTTTCCATTGAAGCAAAAATAGTTAATCCTAATAGTAATCTTATTCCTTTGGTATATGATATCAGTCCGGATATTGAGAATAATGATCTTCTGGTATTTGCTAAAAAGGAATTGGGAAATGTGGATGTTCTTATTAATAACGCAGGATTATTGATTAATAAGCCTTTTAAAGAACTTACTATTTCTGATTTTGAAAGTGTATATAAAATCAATGTTTTCGGGGTGGTCAAGACGATACAATCTTTATTGCCGGTGATGGGCAATCCGAATACGCATATTGTCAATATCGGCAGCATCGGTGGTGTGGAAGGCAGCATGAAGTTCAAAGGATTGTCGGCATATAGTTCAAGCAAAGGGGCTTTGGCAATTTTGACTGAATGTATGGCTGAAGAGTTTAAAGAGATGAATATTTCGGTGAATTATCTTGCCTTAGGCTCTGTTCAAACAGAAATGTTTTCGGAAGCCTTTCCTGGAAGCCGTGCCCAGGTTAAACCAAAGGATATGGCAAAGTATATTGTTGAGTTTGCCATAAATGGAGCTGACTTTATGAATGGGAAGATTATCCAGGTTTCTAAATCCACTCCATAGACTGATTTTTGTTAAATTTCGTTAAAAAATAAAGCCTCGGATTACTCCGAGGCTTTCGTGGGAACTACTGGGCTCGAACCAGTGACCCTCTGCTTGTAAGGCAGATGCTCTGAACCAACTGAGCTAAGCTCCCTTTTTTGGGACGGCAAATATAGATAAATTTTTATTAAACAAACATATTATCTGAATTCATTTTTATTTTTGCATCCATAATTAAGAAATTACCACCATGAAAACTCTAATTCTTGTACGTCATGCGAAAGCGACTAAATCAATGTTTAATATTGAAGACATTGATCGCCCTTTGATTGAAAAGGGCATTCAGGATACTTATTCCATGAGTCATTGGCTGAAGATGCATAAATATATTCCTGATTTGATTATTACCAGTCCAGCGGTGCGGGCTTATGGTACGGGGATGATTATGGCAAGGATTCTTGACTATCCTGTAAATAATATTAAGATTACTTACAGCCTTTATGAACAGGGGGAAGAGGGGTATGTGGATGTTTTATTGTCTATTAAAAACGAATATAAAACGGTGATGCTTTTTGCTCATAATCCTGATATTACAAACTTTGTGATGAGCCATTGTGAGAGATTCAATGAGGATATTCCTACTACTGGAGTTATCGGGCTTGACCTGAAGATAAAAGCGTGGGACGAGATTCAGGATTGTAAAGGAACTCTAAAGTTCTTTGAATTTCCAAAGTAATTCCTTATGGAAAATCAAGACCACCTGGCATATTTCAAAAGCCCGATTGGGGTCATTGAACTAACTGGTTCTATGGATGGAATTTCGTCTTTGATATTTATTGATGAGGAGAAGACTTCGGAGCTTGTTGACTTGCCCGTTTTGATTGAGGGAATGGCTCAAATCGAGGAGTATTTTTTGGGTAAGAGGAAACATTTTGATTTGAAATTGGATATTCATGGTACCGAATTTCAGAGGAAGGTCTGGAATAAATTAATGGAGATTCCATATAGCCAGACTATCTCTTATCTTCAATTAGCGAAGCGAATAGGCAATGTCAAAGCGATCCGTGCGGTAGGTACTGCTAATGGCAGGAACCCGCTATCCATCATCATTCCATGCCATAGGGTGATTGGGAGTAATGGAGATTTGACGGGATATGGAGGTGGTTTGTGGAGGAAGGAATGGTTGCTGAAACATGAAAGTCAATCAGGAACTATGAATTACGAATTGGAATTCCCGCCTAATTCTTGATTATCACGAGCTTTCCTTTGGCTACAATTCCGGTATTATTAATTACTTCCCAAAGGTAGATTCCATTGCTCAATTGAAGGCTAATAGTCTCCTTCTCAAAGGCATCCATCTTCAAAGAGCCTGTGAGATCGGCACAAAGCGCGACGACATTCGGGTTCTTTCTGCCTAATTCCAAAAGCCCGGCACCAAAGCCCGAGCGGGTATCTTTCTTTTCTGTAAAGGTGAATTTATTAGCCATAATATTAAATAATGTTGGGGCAAACTTATAAATCGGAGAGGAAGTTTTGAAGGAATTAAGAACAAAAGAACATTGAACATTTGAACAATCGAAGTGTGGGAAGTCGTATGCACTTCGTTTGTTCAAATGTTCAATGTTCTTTTGTTCTTAATTCTTATTTCAGAAATTGATTTTGACCCTCTTTATTCGCAGTGTTTAATTTTCGAGGAATAACTTTAAAGATAAGCCCTACCTGAACTAATGATTGAGCTATTCCTCCTTCAATATAAACTCCCATAAAACTTGAAACGAAACGGCGGTA
>JABDAW010000008.1 GCA_013288905.1 Bacteroidota bacterium
TAAAATGATGATAAAACCAATTGACAATTGACAATGGATAATTGACATCATGTGGAATGTCAATTGTCAATTATCCATTGTCAATTGCTTCAAACATCTTGGTGGCAATGCTTTTGGAGGCACCATTGATGCCAAGTTTATTCTTTAATTCCTGGTAATCTTTGAATAGATTGGTGCGCTTTTCTTTGTCGAATAACAGGGCATTGAGTTCCTTGCGAATGTTGTCCGCCGTCATGTCATCTTGAATTAATTCCTTCACCACTTCCCTGTCCATTATCAGGTTCACCAAGGAAATATACTTCACCTTCGCAACCCTCTTGGCAATGGAATAGGAGAGCGCATTCGCCTTATAACACACGACTTCAGGGGTGTCGAGCAAGGCAGCCTCCAAGGTCGAAGTACCTGATTTCACGATGGCTGCATCGCTGTTTTTTAGAATGGAATAGGTCTGATTGAAGAGGATTTTCACATCCCTTCCGCCCGCGAATTGCCGGTAATATTCCTGTGGAATGGAAGTCGCACCGGCAACGATTACCTGGTATTCTTTATAACTATCACAAGCCTCCAGCATGATCGGAAACATGCGCGAAATCTCTTGTTTGCGGCTGCCGGGAAGGATTGCTATGATGGGTTTATCATTCAGATGGTGGGCTTTTCGCCAGGTAGTATCATCAGGATTATTCTTCTTCCAATCATTAATACCATCCGTCAAAGGATGCCCTGCATACTCGACTTTGTAATCATGTTTTGCATAGAATTCTTTCTCGAATGGAAGGATGACAAAGAGCTTGTCCACATACTTCTTGATAGTCTTTACACGGCTTTCATGCCATGCCCACACAGACGGCGAGATGTAGTAAAACACCTTGAATCCCTTCATCTTTGCGAACTCCGCAATCCTTAAATTGAAGCCCGGATAATCAACCAATATCAAGACATCAGGCTTGAATTCAAGGATGTCTTTCTTGCAGAATTTAATGTTGGAGAGAATGGTTTTAAGATTCAAAAGCACCTCCGCAAAACCCATGAAGGCAAGGTCTTTGTAATGCTTCACAATCGTTGCGCCCTGTGCCTTCATCAAGTCTCCACCCCAACAATGAAAGGTGGCATGCTTATCTAATAATTTAAGTTCTTTGATAAGATTCGAAGCGTGTAAATCTCCCGAAGCCTCACCAGCAATGATGTAATATTTCATGCTTTGATTAAACGTTTTTTAAGAAATTAAATAACTCCGACCTTAGCAAGAAGAATGATGCCTGCATAGATGAAAGTGGCGAATAATACACCACGAGATGATTGATAATATTCCTTCTGAAGAAACAAAAAGAAGACACCAAGATTGATGATCAGACTCAAGCTTAGTGCAGGCGATATTAATTTGTAAACGATGATGTGGCTAAGGTATTCGCTCAACTTCATCTCGTGGAATTGCATCAACCAATAAACAAGAATAGCTATGAATGGAGCAAGCATTCCACATATCAATCCGAATATCATTGAGTCTTTTTTAATCATATCAAAATCGTAATTCCTAATTCGTAATTCCTAATTGATTCTAAAGTTCCCAGTTGTTCAGAAAAGGAATTGCATGATGGGCAGTGAAATCAAACTGCACGGGGCATATCGAAACATAGCCATTCGCAAGTGCCCATTCATCAGTATCCTCGCCATGATCATAGTTCTTGAACTTTCCGGTAAGCCAATAGTAACTACGATTATAAGGATCCTTTCGCTCATCAAATTCTTCTTCCCATTTTGCAATTGCCTGGCGACAAATTTTGATTCCTTTTATCTCCTTTTCAGAAAGTTTAGGAATGTTGACATTCAACAAGGTTCCTTGTGGCAAACCATGTTTAAGAACATTGACAGCAATGATACCGGCGAACTTTTGTGCAGGAACAAAGTCTGCATTCAACTCATAATTATTCAAAGAAAAACCTATGGAAGGAATGGACTCAATAGCCCCTTCCATAGCAGCAGACATGGTGCCTGAATAGATGACATTAATAGAAGAATTCGAGCCATGATTAATACCTGAAACAAGAATATCCGGCTTGCGATGCAGTATCTTATCAATAGCTATCTTCACGCAATCCACGGGCGTTCCAGAGCATTGATAGCCTAATGATTCACCATGATAAGAAACCTTGTCAAGACGCAATGGTTTGTTGATAGTTATCGCATGACCCATACCGGATTGAGGACTATCCGGTGCAACTACAACCACCTCACCAAGAGTCTGCATTTCTTCCACCAATGCCCTAAGACCGGGGGCAGTGATACCATCATCATTGGTAACTAATATTATCGGGCGGTTAGCGGTGGTTTTAGACATTATATTATTAATAAAAGAGCCACGAATTTCACTGATTAATTCTTCGTGAAATTCGTGGCTGTCTTTTCAAGTTTTGAATTATTTCTCTGAATTAATTAAGTCAGTATCCGGTGTGGAAAGATCTGTCAAAGCAATCTTCCCACGCTCTTGTCTCACCACCCTTGAATACATGGAAACATTGGGATCAAACAAGAACTTAAAGAACAATTTCGTCCATGATTTATGTGAATGCAAATTATCATAGTGCTCATGCGCCTTAGCTTTAATCTGGGGTAATTTATTCCAGGGCACAGATGGGAAATCGTGATGCTCATTGTGATACCCGACATTCAAAGCAATCTTATTTAAGACACCATAATAACTATAAGTCTCCTGTTCATCAGTGATTGTCAGGAAATGTTCCTGAATCCAACGTGCACCCAGTGGATGCAAGCCAATTGAAAAGAAAAGGCTTGATAAAAGATAAAAGAAAGCCTTCGGTCCAAAGAAATAAATGATAGCGATTGAGAATACTATCTGGCATAAAATATTAACCACAATCCATCCTGTCAAAGGCTTTATTTCCTTTAAGCGAGCAACCCGAACTGCCTGAAAAAAGGGGAAGAACAGCATCCACATTGCCTTACCAAATGTCGAGTTACCAATCAATTTTGCTTCCCATTCATTAGGAAGATCGGCATCTAATTCATGGATGCCTTGGAAGGAATGATGCTTGATATGATACCTCTGAAAAGAGATGGCGCTGGGGATAATCTGTGGAAGATTTGCAAAAATTGCAGATATGGTATTCGCAGCTTTCTTCTTGAATAAAAGATTGTGGGCGCATTCATGAATCGAAACAAACAAGGCATGATCAGCGAAGGCTCCGACAAAATATGCAATCACAAAAATCAGCCACCAAGGCTGTTCTCTAAGCACTATTGCTAAACCAATTTGCAGGAATACAGCAAACATTATTATCAGAATTGTATAAGGATTTCTCCCGATTAATTCTCTCATATCGGGATGGTCTTTCAATATGGTTTTCGTTCTTGCTCTATGCGGTTCGCGTTCATCGGAGTGCACAAAGTCGGTCTTTTTATTCATTATAATTAATATATTAATTGATCTTTCATTATTACGGGCTGCAAAGATATAACATATTTGGGTAATGGGGATATTATTTTAAACAATCAAAATAAAAATCGACATATTAATACGAATGATAATTATTGGATATGCTTAATTCTTGTAGTTGAGATGATTTGGATTATTGATGTTGCCCGAATGAAATTAGAAGGGTGACTTTTTGACACTTTTTCGGGGAAATGTTGATGGGGTATGTTGTAATATACTATTGATTAGATTGGTTTTAAGCAAGGTGAATGTTTGGATAATATTGCCGGTATGACAATATGGTTACCTATTAGCTAATAAAGTCAGTCATTTTAAATAATAAAAATATGTTAAATGTTTATTTGATATATCAAATATTGACAAATCATTTTGTAATTTTGCGCCATAATTATTTTTATGGAGCATTTAAACGATATACTATTTTATTCGATAGATAAGTCTATCAGGACATACCGGCAATATGCCCAAAGGCAATTGAAGAAGGCGGGATTCACCATCACTATTGATCAATGGCTTATCATTAAAAATCTTTTGGAGAATCCTGATATTACTCAACAGGAACTTGGCGAAAGAGTCTTTAAGGATAATGCTTCTGTCACTCGGATAATAGAATTGCTGGTGAAAGCAAAATATATTAACCGCAAAGTTTTTGCTGAAGACAGGAGAAGAACTAATTTGGTAGTAACCCCGAAAGGAGAGAAAATTATTCGTGATGTGCAGAAGATTGTGCTGAAGAACAGGGCTGTGGCTTTGAATGGGGTTTCTAAAAAGGATATGGATATAACCAAGAAAGTTCTCGAACGAATTATTAAAAACTGTAACGTCAAAAAGGAAAAGTAAAACAAAATAAATTAATCATGAATCGTACATTATTAACTATCGTCTTTGTATTAAGCCTTAATGTTGGTTTTGCAGGGACAACAAGCAATTCAATAATAAATGGAAATGTTATTGATAAGGATAAAAATCCTTTGGAATTCGTAAATGTTACTTTGCTAAAGGCGGAGGATTCAACACTTGTGAAAGGCGTGATTACCGCGACAGACGGCAAGTTCGCGTTAGAATCTATTGTAAGCGGGAACTATTTTATTTTGATTTCTCTTGTCGGTTATGAGAAACAAATTATCAAGCCTTTCTTTATTAAGGAAGGCGAAACGCTTAATTACAGTAATGTTATGCTTAATTCAAGATCCGATTTGAAAGAGGTTACGGTTACTTCCACTCAACCATTGTATAGTCAGAAACCTGGTATGTTGGTGATGAATGTTGAAAACAGTGCCGTTAAAATCAGCGGTACTGCCTTTGATGTTGTCAGCACTGCGCCTGGTGTCAGCATTGATCAGGACGCAAATATTTCTCTTAAAGGAAAGAGCGGTGTTCAGATTTATATTGATGGAAAGCCGACTTATTTATCTGGAGATGAGTTGAAGGATTACTTGTTGACAATGCCTGCCAGCGATATTGTAAGAATTGAAATGATGACAACTCCTCCTGCAAAATATAATGCGGAGGGTAGTGCAGGAATAATAAATATTGTGACTCAACACAGCAAGAAGCAAGGCTTCAATGGCACAGTCAATGCGGGTTTCGGGCAGTATAAAGTATCTAAAGGAGAGGGTGGCTTAAACCTAAATTATGGAACTCTCAAGTATAATATTTATGGCAAATACAATATTTCTTATCCCAACAGATTGGAAAGTAAATCAGTAAACAGGGTAGTATATGACGGTGATCATACGACAGATTTCGACCAGCAAATAACCCTGCATTTCGCACCTATAACTCAATTATTAAAAGCAGGAGCCGACTTTTATCCAAACAAAAATAGTACCTTCGGAATACGTTTTGATGCCTCACAAAGGAATACCAATACTACCTTAAATTCGACTACCCAAATTAATAAAGTAGATTCCAATTTGGTGGATATATTACATCAGATAAACCAACTTAATGGTAGTTTTAAAAATGCAACTGTTGGTTTATATTTCAATCAAAAGCTGGACAGCACGGGCACGGAGATAAGCACTTCCGGTGATTATGTTACCTATTACAACAGGTCGTTGGAGAAATATGATTTATATTTTCTTGATCAATCCGGCATCGAAAATGCCATACCAAGTTATCAGCGCAGCTTTCCAAATACCGATATAGCTATCTATGCCGGGCAAGTGGATTTTACACACCCATTCGAAAAGAAATATAAAATTGATGCAGGCATTAAAAGCAGTTATGTAAAAACAAATAATAATCTGTTGTTTGAGATACAGAATTCCACCGATCAAAATTGGGTAAACGATACCACGCGCACCAACTCTTTTATTTATACAGAGCAAATAAATGCAGCATACATTTCTGCCTCTGCTGATTTCAACAAGTGGCAAGTACAGGCGGGTTTGCGTGCCGAACAAACCCATTCCGAAGGAAATTCTCCTACCATGCATGAGGATAATATCAACAATTATCTACAGTTATTTCCTTCTGTTTTTGTTACTCAAAAGATCAATAACGATAACTCTTTTCAATATACTTTGGCGCGCAGAATTAACCGTCCTGCTTACGATCAGCTTAATCCTTTTTTCTTTTATGTTGACCAATATCTCTATAAAGTTGGCAATCCTTTCCTGCAACCTGAAATAGCCAATAACGTTGATATTACGCATGATTATAAAGAATCTCTTTTCACGAGTCTTGGCGCATCGCACACCATTGGAGGCATTGCCCATGTGACCCACCTTGTAGATTCCACGGGCGTTATGCACCAAAACGTGGTCAACATGAATACCATTGACAACTACTATCTCAACTTTGTTTACTCTCATAATTTTATGAAATGGTGGATCAATGAAAGCAGCCTCAACTTCACTTATAACCACTACCTTGGCATGCTCGACGGCAATCCGATTGATAAAGGAAATCTTGTTTTGAACCTCACAGTTACCGAGACTTTTCTTATCAGCAATGGTTGGAAATTAGAGACATCCTGCTTTTATCAGTCGCCCACGGAGTACTCCATATTTCTTATAAAGCCCAGTGGCGACTTGACTTTTGGCGTTTCGAAAGCGCTCTTCAATAATAAATTGAAGTGTACGCTCAATATCAGCGATGTGTTATACACCCAGTCGCAGCGGGTGGTTGTTGATTATGAAGACCAACATATCAACTCTACCTACAACTTCGACACCCGTTATGTGTACCTGCGCATGCGTTACAATTTTGGCAAACAGGAATCCGCCAAGAAGCCAGATTTTAAGAACGCTGCCGATGATTTGCAGCATAGAGTAGGGTAGAATTCCTTGCTTGCTAAAATTCACGAGGTGTAGTATTTGAAGTTTCATCATCGTTTTGTTGTTGCGCCTGAAAAGTCGCAATCACAAGACGATGAAAAAAAACTGATATGGGAATTATGTAAGTCTTTTAAAGAATTATGTAACACTCACCCTTTCAAAAGGCAGTAATTTTGCAGCCTGAAAAATCAGATAAAATAGTAAAACAATTTAATAAAATTAAAATGGAAAAGAAAATCAAAGAAAAAGAAGTCGAAGAAGAATTCTACATCACAGATGAAGAAACTGAAAAGAATGAAAGTATTTATGAGAAAAAATGGAATAAACTTATTCCAAAAATCATCAAGGCTTATCCCAGCCTTACTAAAGATGACCTGTTGCACCGAGAAGGCAGTGGTCATAAACGCTGGGAATTAATGATGAAGAAAACAGGTCTTTCGCATAACGACCTCGAAAAATTCCTTAATTCGCTTGAACAATAATAATTAAATAAATATAAAAAAATATGAAAACAATAAAATCATTGGAGGGAATGAAAACACTTGAGTTTTTTGACCTCAACGATCAGTCCTATTTAAGATGTACTGATTACAAAAACAGGAAATACATCATCCTGATGAGCACCCCTGCCGCTATCCACATTCTAACTGCGGCATTAAAAATCAAAAGTAATGACCGGAATCGCGGAGTAAAGGCAAGGGCTGTCGTATTGAAATTCTCTACCAGCACGTGGGTTTCCGTACCTATCGGCACCGTTACTGCCATATTGGCTTTAATTGATGCCTTTAATGCAGCTATCGGAGTTGCGAAAACGCCAACTTGGAATGCGGTTAACACAGCTTTGAAGGCTGTAATGGGTACGTTCTCCGCAGCAATGGGTTTGAATCCGGTACACGCGGAGGAAATTTGTGTCAGCGGAGGATTTTTTGTAAAGGGAGTGGGGATAAAACAGAAAAACATCTTTGGTCTTTTCCAGGATACTACTTCCGGGAGTTTTCACTGTATCGGTGATGTTTTGAATGTTGGTTGTATCCACGAATGGAAGTTGGGCAGTAGTGGTACAGTCTTAGTCATGCAGCGAGCCACTCAAAATGCTTTTAAACAATTTAGCGGGCTTGCTCCAGGAAGGTATTGGGTGTCACATCAGTGTATCAATGACAATGGAACAAATGGTGTATTGCGGACCTTGTTCATTGATTTGATTTAAGGGTATAAGGTATAGGGATATAGAGGTATAAGGATATTAGGTATAAAAATTACCTATATACCTTTATACCCTATACCCTTATTCCTGAAACTTAACTATTCAGCTTTAGAAAATATACTAATAGCTCAAGCCATTAGGACATTATATCAGCAACAAAAGGCATCATCTTTAGCAAATATGGCATGTACAGAGCATAATGATATGCTTACTCAAGTAATTGTATTGCTTACTAAGGCAAGTAGGTATACTTGCTAAGGCAAGTAAGACATTTGCTAAGGCAAATAAGACATTTGCTAAGGTAAGTAGGTATACTTGCTAAGGCAAGTAGGGTTACTTGCTAAGGCAAGCAGGTATACTTGCTAAGGCAAGGAACATATTTGCTAAGGCAAGGAAGACATTTACCACGGTAAGTAAGTAATTATCTACAGTAAGCAGGTCATTACCGAAAGCCGCGATGCTTTTTTCTTTAATAACAAGTGTTGGTGGGAGTGTGGAAAGTTGCGTGGATAGAGGGGATTGAGGCGGGTAAGGGTGAAATAGAGGAGAAAGAAGGATTGAAGGGGAAGTGTTTGAAATGTTCCATTTGTTTTGTTTCTAAAGTAATTTATGTAATTTTGGCAACTGAAAATGAAATCCTAAAGTTGGCATAATGTTTGTTTCTTTCTATGTTCTTAAACAAATTCTAAAAACTAATACAAAATGAATTATTTAAAAATCGTCAGATATGTTATAATAGGGATAGCGATGCTTGCACTAACTTTTGCAGTTGCTGCTTTCTTAAATTATCAAGGATTAAAGTATACCTATAATTTATTTTTTGAACGATTCTCCCATAACATTGGAATTAATATCTGGTTACTTAAGTCAATGTCTGTAGTTTTTAGTATTATTGCTTTAGGCTTTGGTTTTAGATGGTTTTGGCAAGTCATTTCACCTTCTCCATTAATCAAAAGGGAGACAAGAAGGAACTCTCTCATTGGTTTAGGCTCCTTTTTTATTTTATATTTTATGACTATGTATTTTTTCACAAGAGGAAATTTTGATCAAAAGTGTTATGCAGCAACATTAACTGGTGGATACGAATATTGTGATTGTGGAAATAAAGTTCATCCGATTTATGGAACAGAAGTTAAACCTGTTACTCCTGAAATGATTCCTGTTATTGAGAATCAAAATAATTTGTCAGTAAGTAATAGAGTTATCCCAACAAGAAACCAACAATTTTTCTTTAATGATAAACCTCTTTTATTCTTCTTTTCATATCCCAATGGTAAACTTGAGTTCTTTTCTAAACCTGGTAAGCACCCTCAATTTAATCAAGATTTGATACCAGTAAATACTGCTATAGTTCAAACGCTTTTTAGCTATTGGGATTCTGGGAGAGATTCAATGATTGTTACAGGAAGGGAAAATAAAAATACAAGCATACATTCCAATTCAAATAATAGTTATGGAGCTAATAATACAGGAAATTCCACAAATAAAACCGATCAATTTGTTTCTCAAAAAACTTGCAATGAATGTAACGGAACAGGGTTTTTAATTTCTAAAAATTCTTGTAATAGTTGTCAAGGTAAGGGAAAGACAAATTGTACCAATTGTGATGGTAAAGGAAAAGTGCCTTGTCTCGGTTATATTTTTGCTGGTCCTCATAAATTAAAATGTCCTCAATGCTATCCTGGTGGTTATACTTCACCAAAGGTTCAAGCAGGATGGGATGCTTTTTATGAAAAAATGAAGCATTGTGAAATATGTCATGGTGCAGGAGAAATTAATTGCCCCGAATGTCAGGGTACAACATGGAAAAATTGTAGTTATTGCGAAGGCAAAGGACTTACAAATTGTAAAATATGTAGTGGTAGTGGATTGGTTGATTCGCATAAAACTTGTCCAACTTGCAATGGTAGTGGAAAAATTATATAAATAAATATCATGTTCATAACTTGGCGTATAATCATAGTAGTCTATGTAATAATTTGCTTAGGAATCGCAAGCATATTCTTTAAGATTCCAAAAGACGAAACAATACTTGTAGGGAAGAGAGATTATCTTCTTAAAAAGTTTTTGGCTAATATTTTATTGTGTTTAGCCATTACTCCTATCTTTTATTTTGTTGTTCAATCATTAAAGAAAAAGAAGTAATGACGATGAAACCGGACATGTAGGCTTTTTCAGCCTTCCTGTATGGTTTCCCGTTTATTAATCATAATACCTTCTTAAATACAACATTAAAAAAAACTTGCTACCATACAGGAAGGCTAAAGCCTACCTTCCGGTTTCATTCTTTCATCGTTTTGAGATAGCGACCCCTTGGGAGCTGCATCAAAACGAAGATGAGAATTATTAAGCCGGAAAGGATTTGTATCTTTGCACCTTAATAAATAGAATAATGAATGCCATAAGAAAAATTGTAAAGAGAGAAGGCAATGAATTAAGGATTGTATTGCCTGATGATTTTAAGTCTGAAGAATTTGAAGTTATCATTCTTCCTTCGGATGAGGAAAATAATTCAAAGGGACATACTGATGAGGAATCCGAATCATTATACAAGCTCTCATCTGATGGGCTGGCAAGGGCTTATGACGATGAAGATGATAGCTTCGACAATTAAAAGTTATGGAACCTAATCCCAAATACAATAAATGAAGGAAGGCGATATAATTAGAATTCCATTACCACAAAATGATGGAAAAGTAAAACCTCGCCCTGTATTGTTATTAAAGAAACTTCCCCATTTGGAGATTGGTTGGTATGTGGAATAACATCCAAAGTAAGACATGAAGTAAAAGATTTTGACATACTGATTTCTAACCAACATACTGATTTCATAAACTCTAATCTGCCTAAACCATTTTTAATTCGATTAGGATTCATCGGAAGAGTTCAGGAAGAAATGATAGAAGGAGTAATCGGAAACGTAAGCCCAGAAACCTATAATCAATTGATAGCTAATCTGACAAGATTCTTGAAGGATAAATCTTAATATCAATCATTAATTCTGACGATGAAACCGGACAGTTAGGTTTTAACCTTCCTGTATGGTTGCCCATTTATTAATCATAATACCTTCTTAAATACAACATTAAAAAAACTTGCTACCATACAGGAAGGCTAAAGCCTACCAGCCCGGTTTCATTCTTTCACCGTTTTGTGATTGCATTCCGCCCTTGCGGTGCAGCAATCCCGTACGTACGGAAATGATGAGCAATATCAAGCCCGAAAGGATTCGTATCTTTGCAGCCAACTAAAAAGCTGAAAAAGGAAATCAATTGAATTAAACAAAACCTAAAATGACCTATGAAGAAAAGAGAAATCATGTTGACTTACTTCAAGAGAAAATAAATTCTTATGGGGAATTGAGTGAGGATATAAAAAAGAAGATAAACTATAAATTTCGTTTAGATTGGAATTACTATTCTAACAGTATGGAGGGCAATACCCTTACTATGGAGGAAACCCGAAGTGTAATGGTGGGCAATCTGACTGTAAGCGGCAAACCTATTAAAGATGTTCAGGAAATGATAGGACATGACAGATTGATTTCTGAAATTCTCAAAATTGGTAAAGGGGATATTCGTATTTCGGAGGCAAGAATTCGTGACATTCATAAAGGTATTATGAATGAAGAAGATGAAACCAAGAAAAGCAAAATTGGTGTATGGAAAACGGAGCCTAATTATATATATAATTATAAAGGGGAGCGATTTGATTTTGTACCGCCCAATGAAGTTCAAGAGCGAATGCATGAATTATTGAATAAAACCAATGCTTCAATTGATGCGATTAAGATGGATAAAAAGGGAGCTCCGCATCCTCTTGATGTTGCTTTACAGTTTCATTTGGATTATGTGATTATTCATCCCTTCTATGATGGCAATGGCAGAAATGCGAGGATTCTTACCAACCTGATTTTAATTTCCTTTGGCTATCCACCATTTTGGATTAAGACCGATGAACGAAATATTTATCAACAATACATTGGAGATATTCAAGGCTATGGTGGAAACTCAGAATTGTTTTTTGAGTTTTGTACTGGTTTAATTATGAGGTCACAACAATTGGTTTTGGATGCTATTGAGGGGAAGGATATTTCGGGTTCAGAGGATTTTGATAAAGAAATTGAACTACTCAAGAGAATGCAAAACCCACCGAACCTACAGAAAGTGAAATTGAAAAAATCAAAACAGGTGATGCAAAATGTTTTAAAAGAAGTGTATTTCCCATTGATGCAAAACCTGAATGGAAATCTTGTAAAGTTGGATAAACTTTTCAAGGAACATTCGTGGACATATTTTGAAGAACCCAAGCCACCGAAGCATGGCATACGAGTGTTCCCAAGCTCCGGTACGATAAATGATTTAATCAAATATCTCTATTCAGTAACTGAAACTCGTGATGATTCTTTTCATCACTTCAAAGCTGCTTATTGGCTGATGGATTATAACGACCAAAATGATTTCAGTTTGGAAGTGTCTTTGAAAATTTATTTTGATGAATCAAATTACAGAATAAAAGTTTTCATCGGGCAGCCATTTGCAGGAGGAGTGATGGCGCAATTATTTGTGAAAATGATAAAATCATTTGCCAAAGATGAGGAAACTCCTTTTGATTCTTACAAAGATTACGACATGCTTGAAGTGGAGTATGATGAAGCAATTTCAAAAGAAAAAATCATTGATTATTCAAATCAAATCAGCAATGAAGCGCTTACTTATATCAAGCAGAAAGTAAACGGAAAGAAATAGAATGAACATAACACTTGAAAAGTAAATCATAAACCTTTCAGAACATGGTGAGTAAACAAACTAAAAGGTAACGATGGCAATCCTTACAGCCAATCGCCCCTTCGCGATTTGCTGTAAGGTTCTACTTCTACGTTGGCTTTAGACATTGAAAAAAGAATTCAAATTTATCTTGTTTATTAAACTATAGAGTTCAAGTATTCATACTTTTCCTATCAGACTCGACCCATATCCTGCGACTTTGATTGAGAATTAAACATCAGCAGTCTTAATACTTCAAAAATAACTGATGATCTTGATTGCAATGCTTTTCTGTCAACTTAAACTCATGACTACCTATCATTTCAAATCCCTTTTTCTTATAAAAACGAATCGCTCTAAGGTTCTCTTTCCAAACATAAAGCCACATCCCAGATTGATGATTTGCCTTTGATAATTCTATATTATAATTGAATAATTCATCCCCAATTCGCATTCCGTAAAACTCTTTCAGCAAATAGAATCGCTCTAACTTTGTGACATTTACCGCAGCAATATTTGGATGAGGAACATTAAAAACAATTTTCGAGAAACCTGCAAGAATGTTGTCATGGTAAATAAAGTGATAGTTGTTTTTTGCATCAGCTAACTCTGCCTTACAAACATCCCAATTATAATTTTCCAAGACATACTTATTAATATCTTCAGGGGCAGCACTTCTTCCGTGTGACTCTATAAAAGATTGGCTCGCAATGCCGGCAAATTCCTTGTAATCCTGTTCATTAGACTTAACAATAGTATTTTTATTCATGCCGACAAACTTATAATAATTTCTATTATCATTTATTGCAGCCGCAAAAGGCGAAACTTATTTTTATTGATTACCCCAATTAAAATGTCAGGAAAAAAACAAATAAGAAATGAAGAAACTACTTGTCCGATTTCTGCATTAATACCAAAGCATCTATAGCTTCCTTGTTGTCGCGATCAAGAAATAAAACTCTTTTGTAATGGGCTTTTGCAAGATAGTTTTGATTAAGGGCAAGGTAACATTTGCCTGCTGCAAGATTGTAATCCTTTTCTAATTTGAAATAGAGAATACAAGTTTCAAAACAAACCGCAGCTTCATCAAATCGCTTTAGTTCAAATAATGCATTGCCTTTATTATAAAGGACTCCATAGTTTTCATCCTTGTCAAGATTAAAAGCACGGTCATAATGTTGAATGGCATTCAGGTAGTCTTTCTGATCAAAATAAGTATGCCCAAGTTGTTTCTCTGCCTGACTACTTTTAGGATGTGTTTCGATGAATGATTTAAGAACTTTCTCTGCTTCATTAAATTCCATTTTTTGAGCCAGGAAATATGCTAGCCGTGTAGTCCAAAGATCTTTATCAGGTTCTTCGGCAATCAAGGTTTTACTAATCTTTATACATTCATCCCAATCTTTTTTCGCATCATAAATATCAACAAGATTAGAATAAGAATTCAACCTCCACCATTTTATCTCATCGCCTTGTTGTTCGGTGAGTTTCCTATACAATGGAATAGCCTGATCCGGTGATTGCAATTCAAGATAAACATGTGCTTTGACGGAATAATAATTAGGATGAAAAGGAGGTCCAATTTTCTCAACTTGTTTAAACAATTCCAAAGCCTTTTGAAAGTTCTGATCTTTCAATTCCATGTTAGCATAACGAATAAGCAATACAGGCTCTTCGGGATGCTGTGCCAAAGCCTTCTTCATAATAATTCGCTTGTTTTTATTATCCCATTCTCTATCATATTTATCAAGGATAATATGCCAGTCCATCGAATCAAAATAGATATTTGTATCGTTCTTTACATCAGCTTCATAGCGTCTCAAAGTCTCTGCCCGCAAGTCATCCTGTTCATCAACCAATGGCTTGGAGACATCAATGACTTCTGTATCTTCATCATGATCATTTTTCGCAAATGAATCTTGCAGGAAATATATAAAAGCAGTATAGACGCCCATGAATAATTTTTGCTCATCAACAAACTTTGACCAAGGATCGCTTATCTTTTCCCCTTCCTTCATAAGTTGGCTCCAAGCTCCTAAAAAATCCTGATGGTCATCATCAATTGAACTATAATCAAGAGACCGGCAATCCATATCAAGAAAATTACTTACCATAGCATCTATCTTTTCAAACAAAGGTTCCTGATATTCTTCTTCATCATTATCCCAAAACGTCTCAAACCATTCTACCTCTTTAAAAGTTGCAGTACATTCGTTGCAAAATTGAGTAACCTCTCCCTGAAATTTAGTGATATGTTCATTGAAATCATCGGTACGCTTTTGACTTTCTTCGGGAGTAGGTACGGTAAAACTTATCACCTCACTGACCATTGAACCTTTCATAGTTGGAGGAGGGATGCAAATACTATTTTGGGCTTTATCCAGCTTCTCCTTCAAGGCAGGAATTTGTTCCCAAAGATGTGGCAACCTATTATGAAGATTATTGATTGCAGGAAGAACCTTTCTTATTCTCTGACCAATTCTAAATGAGGCATCATGTAATGCTTTGTATTTCTTAATAAAGTCCTTCTCGAATTTATTAAACGGAATCTCTTCTTCATACTTAATATTAATATCTCTGAAAGGTGTTTCAAACGTCAAGAGATCCTGCCTTATATGAAACCTTTCAAGCTGATAAGTAGGGGTTTGCATACTATCAACTTTTTCTATCAAATCAGTCTTACCATCATAAGCAATAAAATCAGTAATAATTTTTTTTAATTTCTTATCGAGTTCAGGATTTGGTAAATCCTCTTTTCTTTCATTATTAAGCTCCTCAAATTCAGCACGAAACTTCGACCACATCTTGCTTTCTTCATGCTTCCAGTCGTACCTTCTGTACATTGGTTCATTCTTAATTTCCGTCTTACCTTCCTTAGCTAAGTAATCTATTTTACCATTTGCATCAAGAGGATAAATGGTAAATCCATGCACGTCTGTTGACTTCTGTAAATCATCTGTTTCATTGATGAATCGAGCGAAGTCATCAATTGCTTTAGGTATTCTTTTCGTAACTTTTATCATTGTATTTTATATTTTTTAATTCATATATAATATTCAGTTCCCATTCATCATCCTACCAATAAGGAATCATTTTCTTTTACGATGCAAAGATAGTTTATTTTGAATATTAAAGCATCTCTAATATAGGCTTACGTTTAGAACCAAATGTCTAAACGTTACTGAAATCTAAATCTTACTTCAGAATGGAATTTGAAAGATGATAATTTTATATTTACAAAATCTTCTTCCGGATAGCCTTCACCACTGCCTCGGATTTTGAATTGACTTGTAGCTTTTTGTAAATGTTTTTAATGTGAGAACTGACCGTATCATAACTGATGAAACAATGTTCGGCAATAAGTTTATAACTCATCCCTTCGACAAGGCATTTTAGGACTTCCTGCTCACGATCGGTAAGGTTGAATTCTTCATTCTTATCGAATGATTTACCAGACTTAAACATGGATAGGACTTTGCTTGCAATGCTTGGTGTCATGGGTGCACCGCCTTCATAGATTTCTTTTATAGAAGCAAGGATTTGTGATGGTTGAGTGTTCTTGAGAATGTATCCTTCAGCTCCATTGCAGATGGAATTAAAGATCTTTTCATCGTCTTCAAAGATTGTTTCCATTAAGACTTTTATGTGAGGGAATTGGCCTTTGATTTTCTTAGCGGCTTCGATTCCATTGATACCCGGCATTTCAATATCCATCAGAACAACATCCGGTTTTGTATCCATCATGTTTTTAGTAAGGTTATCACAGTTGGCAAAGGCACCGACGCATTCGAATCCATCACTGCCATTGATGAGGAACATCAAGCCTTTGCGGAGGTTTGTATTGTCTTCAAATATCGTAACTCTAATCTTTTTATTAGACTCCATTTTCTACTTTGCTTTAAGGTTTAATTCAATGATAGTTCCGTGATTTGGTGCGGTGTCTATCGTTAATTGAGCATTCATTTCAGCGGCTCTTTTCTTCATATTATTAAGACCATTGCCTGAAGAAGGTTGGGTGGAATCAAAGCCGATTCCATTATCTTGAATCCTCATTTTGATAGAATGATCAGAGCAAGTAGTGTTGATGGAAACCCTTGTCGCTTCTGAATATTTGACCAAGTTATTGATTGCTTCCTTGAAGATTAAATAAACATTCCTGCGGTCTTGCATAGAGATCTTCTTCTTGTTTAATTGTTCATCAGATTTGAAGATGAAATCTATTTTCTTTGCATTCAAAAGGTTGTAGGATAGGGATTTCATTCGGAAAATAATCTTCTCGAAACTGTCATTCTTTGGGTTAATAGACCAGACTATGTCACTCATCACTTCAATGACCTGACGCGAGCTTTCACCTATCATTTCAAGGGCTTCATCTCGCTGGTTTGAATCCTTTCTTGCCACTTCACTGAATATGGAAATGCTGTTTAATGTCGAACCAATATCATCATGCAGATTACTTGCTATCTTGTTTCTTATTTCCTGTAATTGAATGACCTGATTAAGGCGGATTCTATAGATAGCATAGACAATAGAACTTATAAATAGTACTATAAATAATTTGAACCACCATGTGGAATAAAAGGGTGCCGTGATAGTGAATTCAAAGGACGCTGTTTCCCTGCTCCATTCGGAATTTGGCTTCTTTGAACGGATGGATAGATTATATTTTCCAGGAGAAAGATTAGCAAATAACAGATGTGAATTTGTTCCTGTTTTAATCCATGATGAATCCTTTCCTTCATACTTATATTCGTATTGAATATTGTTACTATTTCCCAAAGTTATAGCTTTAAAATCTATGGAAATATCATTTTGATTATAGGGTAATACAGGATCAATCGGAAGATGATAAAAGTTACTGAAAGCCTTGCTATACCTGCCCCAATTGCTATTGGAATTAAACAAGGAAACGGTTTCAATATGGATGATGGGAGGGATTGTATCTTCAATTATTTTATTGGTCGGAATATGTGCAAGGTATTCATCTGTTCCATACCAAATGTCGTTGTTATTATCAGTGAGAAGATTGGCATAATAATAGGATTTATTGTTGAAGCCTTGTTGCTCGCCATACTTATTTATGGTATAGGTTTCTTTATCATTTTCTTTATGGAAGGTTATGTGGGCAAGCCCGGCAATCGTGGAAATCCGTAAAGAATTTTTATTATCAGAAGTCAGATTAAAAACAATATCGCTCGGCAAACCTTCCTTGGTTGTGATGTGATAATCGAGGACATATTTGTTATCATTTGTTCTGTGGTATTTATAGATGCCTTTGCCATTTGTTGCTATGTATAATGACGAATTATCAAGCCATTGAATGGTTAGGAAGATGCTGTCAATGCCAAGCTGGGCGTTCATTCTGGTGTATTCACCTTTATTATTCTTCATAAAGATTTTACCTTTCATGGTGGAGCACCAAAGCATTCCTAATGAGTCAAGAGAGAATGAGGTTATCTTATCTCCAAAGAAATTCGGGATGGAATCTACCGTGAATTTATCATCTTTAATCTTTGTTATTCCATAAGGATTGCCGGCATAGATGGTATTGTTTGATGAATCAAATAGCATGGGGCTGGAACCCGGATGCAGCTTCCATTTTGCACTCATATCTTCTGCTTTATTCCCAATAATTCTGATAAGATTATTATCATTCGTGAAGAGCCAAAGATTCTTTTTATTGTCCATACAGAATCCTTGTACCCAGTCATCAATTAATTCATTAGAAGCCTTGTCTAATACATCTTTTGAGTCAATGAATTTACCATTCTGATACTTTGTAAAGCCTCCTTTTGTATGACCGAAGTAAAGCGTGCCTTCCTTGTCTTTAAAGGAAGAACGGATGTCATACTTATTGAAGGTTCTTGTTTCATCAGGATAGAAATCTATGTATGAAGGACTTAATTTCAGCAAGCCATCAGAGGTCGTTGCCCAAATATTTCCTTCATAGTCTTCTGCGAATTTATTGATTTGATAGAGCTTCAATTCTTTAGGATTTATCTGTTCATATTTATCACCGATGAATACATAGATACCATTATCAATCGTCCCGACCCACAGGTGTTTCCGGCTATCTATGAATTCAAAAAAGATATTCTTGTCTTTTAGAATATCATCATGGAATAATTCAAAACGATTGCCTTTATAAACATACAAATGATTAAGGGTGCTCGTGAAGATTTGCCCATTTGTTTTTGTCAAAGTCTTGAATCTTTCATCAGCATTCTTACAGCGGATGATTGTTTCGAAATACCCGTCTTTATTGACCTTGATGATGCTATCCAAGCAATTAATCATCATGAAACCATCCTCTAATTCCTCGGCATAATTGTAGAGCATATCAGGATGGTCTGGGAAGAGATTCATGCGCTTCCATAAGCCATTATTCAATTCATAAATTCCTTTGAAAGTAACGAAGCGAATACGTCCTTCTTTGCTTTGAAAGATTGCATTGATGTTGATTTGAGCTGGAGGATTCTCTATCGGATATTGCTTGAAATCAAGACCATCAAAACAGGTAACATTATTCTTGGAAGGAAACCAAATTCTTCCCAAAGAATCTTCAATAAAATTATTCCCGCCAGAGTATTGCGGCAGCCCGTCATTCATTCCATAATTCTTAAAAGTGCTGCCATCAAAACGGCTCAATCCGCCATAAGAACTTACCCAAATATAGCCGCGGGAATCGGCAATTATCGAGGATACGTCAAGCCCGGGCAGCCCGTCTTTCATGGTGTATAATTTATAGTTGAAATGTTGGGCAATAGCAAGACTTGACATCAAAATAATGCTTGAAAGAAGGACGATCTTTTTGAACATTTTATTGCCTTAATTTTCTTTTAAATTCGAGGGGCAAAGATACCTTATATATAGTATCCATAAAATCACTTAAACAGGTGAAATATTCAGGAACTATTTCCTAATATCACGAATATTGGTGATTAATAAATATTACGTTGTTCTTGAGGGATAATGCATTCCTCGGTTATGGGTTAAACCTGTTGATTCTATTTTTTTTAACCTTAGTAGAAAATTGAAGTCATGAGAGACTAAAGAACCTTATTACCTTATTTTATTCTTTATAATAAGGTAATAAGGTTGAATTTATCTTTGTTTTGTTTTCTACTAAGGTTAAAAACAAATCAATAGTTTTATACCATGACCCCTTCGTCAAATTTAATTAGCAATGACCTGATGGCAGAAAAAGCTGTCAGGATGGCAGAAAAATTCGACAGTATCAAGGAAAAACAGGCTTCAAATTACCATTTTCTATGGTTATTCTATTAAATAGAAGAATCTTTAAAAATCATATTTTAGACTATTACGCACATTATCAGTGCATTCCAAGAAAAGTCATCGTCTTAAAAACAAAACTTGTCGTCTTTTTCCCAAAACTTCCCGAAGTTTTCCCAAAACTTCCCGAAGTTTTCCCAAAACCTCCCGAGGTTTTCCCAAAACTTCCCGAGGTTTTCCCAAAACTTCCCGAGGTTTTCCCAAAACTTCCCGAGGTTTTCCCAAAACTTCCCGAGGTTTTGGTAAAACTTCCCGAGGTTTTGGTAAAACTTCCCGAGGTTTTGGTAAAACTTCCCGAGGTTTTGGTAAAACTTCCCGAGGTTTTGGTAAAACTTCGGGAAGTTTTGTTTTTAAGACGATGAGTTGATTCCAAATGACGACAAGAAAACTTTAATGGATGAATGGTTGATTCCAAATGACGACAAGAGATCTTTGAAAGACGACAAGATGATTCCATAAGACGACAAGATAAAGAATAATGATGAACCTTTTATTCCAAATGACGTTGCTTTAAATGATAATGATAGTGCTTTTGGTTTTTATGATGAATCATTCCAAATTTATCATCACCAAAACAGGTGAGATGATCTGTAATTAAAGAATTATTTCACGAGTTTTGGTGATTGACAGGAATGTTTTATTCACCGTACTTTGCAGTGTGATTTATTCGAAATATTTCGAGAAAAAAAGCATGATAAAATGATTGCAATAAAGAAGATATTCCTGATACTTATGATGCTATTATATGGTATCATTGGCAACGCCCAGAATGTTGGTATCAATTCCTCTGGTGCCATGCCGAATGCCTCGGCAATGCTGGATATTGCATCATCTAATACCGGTCTTTTGATTCCAAGAGTTGCTTTATCTGCCACTAATTCCAATGCCCCGATTGGCAGTGGAATCGTTACGAGCTTATTGGTGTATAATACCGCCACAAACGGCACCAGTCCTGACAATGTGGTGCCTGGTTTCTATTATTGGAATGGTACATCGTGGATTTGTTTGAGTGGTTTCAGCGGCGGCAATAGTTGGTCATTGACGGGCAATTCAGGAACTACCGCAGGCACTGATTTTATTGGCACTACCGATGCTCAACCCCTGGAAATAAAGGTGAATAATACAATTTCAGGTTACATTGATTATAGCAGTTCTTTAGGTAATACTTGTTTCGGTTATCAGGCATTAAATACTAATTCCGGCTTGTATAATACGGCATTCGGATACCAGGCACTCAACTCTGCTTCGTCTGGTTTTAATACCGCTGTCGGTTATCAAGCATTACAAAACCCAAGTTCATCAGGTGAGAATACAGCGGTTGGTGCCAATGCTTTGCAATACAATACAAATGGAACTGAAAATACTGCGATTGGCATAGGGGCGTTGGAAAATAACACTACTGGTAAGTGGAATACTGCATGCGGTGGTGCTGCTTTGATCCATAATACGACAGGAATCAGAAATACAGCTATAGGGGAAGCGGCTCTTCTTCAGAATTCTACTGCTGGGTTTAATACTGCTGTTGGCAATGATGCATTAGGAACTCAATCTTATACAAACGGAAATACAGCTTGGGCAACAGATAATGTTGCGATAGGTACTTTTACACTTTCTAATAACCAACCTACTACAGCAACAAATGGTTATCAGAATACTGCAGTAGGTGATTATGCTCTATATTCCAATACCACAGGTAGCGGGAATGTTTCAGTCGGATACAATACCGGGTATAATAACAATGCGGATAATAATATCTATATGGGTTATCAGGCAGGGTATTCAACAAATTCAGGGACGCCGAATATTTTTATAGGATATGAAACCGGATATACAAATACCAATGGAACAAATAATAATTTTATGGGATACAAGACGGGCTATTACAACCTCTCCGGTCAGTATAACATCAGCATTGGCGATTATGCAGGTTACCTCAATTCTTCCGGTACTGCCAATGTTTCGATAGGGGCATACGCGGGATATTTAAATAGCTCTTCTGATAATGTTTTTGTAGGTCATAGTTCGGGGTTTAATAATACAGGTTCTGCCAATACATTTGTCGGTTATCAATCAGGGCTCGACAATACAAGCGGTTATAATAATTGTTACATAGGATTCAGGGCAGGTTTTTCAAATGTCATAGGACTTTTCAATACTTTTATCGGCGATTCGGCAGGATATAACAATACGGTTTCTTATAATACTTTTGTTGGAGGTGAATCAGGATATGCCAATACTACCGGAACAAATAATTCCTTCCTGGGATTCCAATCCGGAGAGAATAATTCTACAGGAGCTCAAAATTCTTTCACAGGAGTTTATTCAGGACAGGCGAATACGATCGGTTCATTTAATACCTTTACGGGGTACCAATGCGGTGCCAAAAATACAAGCGGTGGTTATAACTGTTCTTATGGAGTTGCAGCCTTTTATAATGATACTTCCGGCACTGATAATACTTCCATGGGATACGATGCTCTTAATGCCAATATATCAGGCTCAAACAATGTGGCATTAGGCATGAATGCTGTTGTTTCAAACACTACAGGGTCCTTCAATACCGGCATCGGATATAATGCCTATTTCGGTGGTACTAATCTTTCTAATACATCTTGCTTCGGATACAATTCAGGAGGCATAAGTAATGTTAGCAACCGTATTGAAATAGGTAATACCAGCAACTCTTGGATAGGTGGCGAGGTTTCATGGGCTACCTTTAGCGATGGACGAATAAAGGATAATATTTCAGAGAATGTGAAGGGTCTTGAATTCATTAAAAGATTGCGACCTGTTACTTATACCTACAACATTCACAAGGAAAATTCCTTGATAGATAAATATAAGAATGATTCTATTGAATGGAATGGGAAATATGATATTGAGAAGATACGTTTTAGTGGCTTCATTGCGCAGGAAGTAGAGAAGGCAACTCAAGAATCCGGCTATGATTTCAGTGGTCTTGTCAAGCCTGTTAATGCTAATGAATTATATTCCCTTCGATACTCCGATTTTGTTGTTCCATTAGTAAAAGGAATGCAGGAACAGCAGCAAACCATTGATGAATTGAAGAAGGCAATGGAAGAATTGAGGAAACAGAATCAAGAATTGCTAAGAAAGATGGAGGCACTGGAAAAGAAGTAGGGTTAAGAGCGTATTTGCTTCAGGTATTCTTGAAATGTAATGTTCAAAAAGTTGAAGGGATGTACAATAAGATTGAATAGAAATTGTATAGCTTAATTTTATGTATCTTTGCGATACTAAATTAATGACTAATCACTGCAATGAATTCAGTAATCAATTATATAAAATCATTCTTGTTTCATTCCTTTTCGGAGGAGTTGTTTATCAACATAAATTATAACAAATAAGTATTGCTATGGTCAATCATGTCTTGTATCTTAATCACAAAATTTCCTTTTCCGATGAGGGTGAAGGGAAAGTAATTGTCTTGATTCACGGGTTCCTGGAGTCGCGGGAAATCTGGTTGAATTATATAGAAATTCTCTCCAAAAAATATCGTGTCATTGCGATAGACTTGCCGGGGCACGGGCGTTCTGATGTGTTTTATAAAATACATTCTATGGAGATGATGGCGAAGGCTGTGAAGCATGTTTTGGATGTTTTGGAGATCAAGAAATGTGTGATGGCGGGGCATTCGATGGGGGGCTATGTTACGCTGGCTTTTGCAGAATTATTTGCTCGACAATTGAAGGGCGTGGCGATGATTAATTCTTCGACCTTGGCTGATTCCATAGAGAAGAAAAAGGACAGGCTTCGGGCTGTGGAATTGATCCAGAATGACCGATTGAATTATATTACTGAATTAATCAATAAACTATTCGCACAGGAGAATCTGAAGAAGTTTAAAAAAGAAGGTGACGAACTGAAAAGGATTGCAAGAAATACCAGGAAAGACGGGGCGACTGCTGCATTGTTAGGGATGAGAGAAAGGCATGATCGGACTACTATTCTGCAACAAATTAAAGTACCTTTTTTCTTTGTGTATGGTATGAAGGATATTGTTGTTTCATTCGAAAAAAATCTCCCGCTTGCTATGCTTCCAAAGAAAAACTACATCAGTATTTCGGAGCACTCCGGGCATCTTTCTTTTATTGAGGATAGAGAAACGACGCTTATTAAATTCAAAGAGTTTCTAAAGATTTGTTACAAGAAATGAAGAGAATAGTTGTCTTTACAGGATCGGGAGTGAGTGCTGAAAGTGGTATAAAGACCTTTCGTGACAGTGGTGGTTTATGGGAGGAATACAGAATAGAAGATGTTGCGACTCCTCAAGCCTGGCAGCGCGACCAAGCTCTTGTTCTTGACTTTTATAATCAAAGAAGACGGCAGGTTTTGGATGCCAAGCCCAATGCCGCTCACGTCGCCATTGCTGAATTACAAAAGAAATATGATGTGCAAGTCATCACCCAGAACATTGATGATCTTCATGAACGTGCAGGCTCCAAGAATGTATTGCATCTGCATGGAGAGATTCGCAAAAGCCGTAGCACCCTTAATCCATCGTTGGTTTACGATGTTGAAGGAACCGAACTAATCATCGGAGAGAAATGTACGCTTGGTTCCCAGCTTCGCCCGCATATCGTATGGTTTGGTGAGCAGGTGCCGATGATGGATGCTGCAGTTTCATTGACAGAAACCGCTGACATATTTATCGTCATCGGTACTTCATTACAAGTTTATCCTGCGGCAGGTTTGATCAGCCATGCGCCATACAATGCTGTGATGTATTTGATTGACCCTAATGCAGCTAAAATTCCTTATCTTCCAAATATTACAATCATCAAAGAGCTTGCTGGAACTGGTGTTCCGGCATTGGTTGGTGAACTGTTGAAGAATTCAAAAGGAAAAAAAGGTATAGGGAAATAGGGTATAGGGAAATAAAGAGAAAATAAATTAGTTATAATTCACAATAAATAAAATCAAAATGTTATTAATTCAAGCAGTAATCTTAGCCCTGATATTTTGCCTTATCAGACCATACAACAAAGGGTTGTTCAACACGCGGAAGTGGATTGCAAAAATCAGAGAACCAAAGGGCACATTAGATAATGAAGAAACCAACATTACATTATTACAAAAGGATGTAAAAATAATGAGTATAGACCTGGTCTTAAAGCCCACCATGAACACCGTTTTTTTATTGGCAGGAATCATCATGGGGTTCCTATATAAATGGTGGGGAGGGTTGCTGGTCATCGCCATTACCAGGCTTCTCAAGGAAGTTACGATATTATATCTCACCCCTTCCTTAGCCTATTATCTGAAGCGAAACAGAAGAATTGTCATGAAGAAAATAGAAGGCTTTAAAGAGGATGACGAAGATGAGCTGGAGGAGTATAAAAAGTATCTTGCTGACCTTGAAAAAATCCTTGTCATCTACAAAGACAGTAAATTGAAACCGCCCGATTCCCGCGAACTACGAGACATTCCGTATGGTGATATTAATTATTTCATCAACAACTATGAGCTGGCGAAATAAACAGTTCGTTATCGTATTAAAGTCAAAAAACCTTTATTATTATATGGGCTTCCATAGAAATCATTTGCATTGAAGATATAATAATAGGTGCCATCGGGACATTCTCCGCCTGTATTATTGAGCAATCCATTCCATTTAATATTATTGTTATTGCTTTCAAAAACCTTCAATCCCCATCTGTCAAAAATAATCAGATGATAATTTTCATAACCCTCCGCCACAAGATTAAAGAAATCATTCTTTCCATCGCCATTAGGGGAGAAGGTATTGGGGACATAGAGATTACAGGAATCTACAACAATTTCAACAGTCATGGAGTCTGGAGCATTGTAGCAGCGGGTATTGTAATTGGAAACAACGAGTGTAATATGATAGGTTCCAGAATCAAAATATATTACCGGAGGAGGATTTGATGTATCAATAGATTCACCATTGCCAAAGTTCCAGTAATAATTTGAACCATTCGTGCTGCTGTTGGTGATATTGACAATTAAAGGAGTGCAGCCTGACATAGGGCTTACACTGAATTTACTGGTAACCTTGATGGGATCGGCAACGAGAATATATTCCGTCTTTACTGTACTGTCGGTATATACACCACAAATTGATGTATCATTAATCATGACCAATGTTACAGTGAATTCACCCGAATCGGTATAGGTATGAGTTGCATTAAATGAATTCGCGGTGGTACTGTCGCCAAATCGCCATAAATAATTCGTAGCATCTGATCCGTTATTACTGAAGTTGATGGTCAATGGATTGCATCCCTGGAAAGTATCAGAAGTAAATGGGCTGGTCACAACAGGATGATTGATTACAGAAATTGAATTGTAATGCACAGTATCATTGCATCCGCCGGCACCATAAGCAATTAAAGTAACCGGATAAACTCCTGCATTTGAATAAGTGTCAGAACCATTAGTAGAAGTGCTGTGATTACCATCTCCGAAATCCCATGAATAAGAAATCGCATTGGTACTGGTGTTGTTAAAAGTAACCAGGAATGGAGCACATCCCAAGAGACTATCTGGTGTGAAGTGGGCAATAGCCTGAGCATTTACTGTAATATAATTTGTTTGTGTGCTCGAATCCTTAACTACCCCGCATAATGAAGAATCTGTTGTATATAAAGTTACCGAATATATTCCGGTGGTATATATATGTGATGGGTTAGCCGCTGTATCCGTAGTATTATCACCAAACTTCCAGTAATAATTTATTCCGCTGGTACTTGAATTATTAAAAGTAACTGACAAAGGATTGCAGCCTGACAAAGGATTTGCTGTGAATGATGTGGTAACAACAGGCAACGTATCTACTATAATCGAACTGAAATGAGCGGTATCATTGCATCCATTCGCACCATACCCGATGACTGTCACAGTATAGGTCCCTGTATTATGATAAGTATAATCAGGCTTTGGAATAGTTGATGTTCCTCCATCGCCGAAAGTCCAGTAATAAGATGTAACGCCAGTATCACTTTCATCGAAATGAACAAACAATGGAGAACATCCATGCGTAGTATCTGGCAGGATAGTAATATGAGCATCAGGTAAAACATGAATATAATTAGTCAGAACAGTGGTATCCGAGCCGGGACCGCATGTGGAACTATTAATAGTAATGAGCGTAACAGAAAAGTATCCGGTATCGGTGTAAGTATGCGTGGGATTAGAAGATGTGCTCGAATCATTGTCACCAAAACTCCAGATATAGTTAGTGCCATTGACACTGTTATTTTGAAAAGTAACTGTAAGCGGATTACATCCACTCAAAGGGATTGCATTGAAAGCACTTACAACAGGACCACCATTGCCTGAAAGAATCGGGCAGGTGGAATCGACAACGAATTTCCACATGTCGTTATAAAAACCATTATAACCTCCAAACATCCATAAATTGTTTGAAAGATCTTTAAAACCAAGAGCACCCCATCTGTTACCTGGGGTATTTGTAGGACTTGGAATATTTAGTGTTCCCCAATTAGGTACACCAGATGTATTTGCAGTACCATTCATACAAGTCCATTGTAATGTTGAAACACTGAAGTTCCACATATCATTTGTAGATGAGCCATAATTCACAAAATTATCGCATCCCAGTGTCCAACAGGCACGATCCTCGTACCTGCTACTTGGACGATAGCCCGTGTCAGGAACACAATTAGCACCGCTATCACCTGCGTCATTTGTTGTATTTGGACCACTCATCCAGGTCCATTCATTTGTAGAAATATTAAACCTCCACATATCATTGAAATCTCCTGAAGCTGTTCCACCGAATAACCAAAGATCTCCACTTGTAGATTTCCATGCAGCATAACTTCTTCTTCCTCCTGGAAAGTTTGCTGGGTCAGGAACTTCTATTATTCCATAAACTGGAGGTGCACTTGCAGTGGTCGAACCACTCATCCATGCCCATTCGTTAGTTGCTATATTATACATCCATAAATCAGATCCTAAAGTTCCAGAATTCAGATACCCGCCATACATCCAAAGATTACCATTATCATCTGTCCAGGAAGCATTGCTTTCACATCTGCCACCTGGGGTATTGCCTGGCGCAGGTATGCCCATAGTTCCATAAACTGGTGCTGGAGAATAAATATCAGATCCATTTTCCCAAGTCCATTCGTTAGTAGTTATATTATACATCCACATGTCGCCCATATTTCCAGCCAATGCATCTGACGCATCATATCCATAACCTCCATATATCCATAAATTGTTGTTGTTATCAACCCAACTTATAACTCCATAACCCCTACCACCAGGATTGTTTGCGGCATTAGGAACATTAATAGTTCCATAAACACCATTTTGATTGTTAATTCCAGGTCCTTTTATCCAAGCCCATTGATTAGTTGCTGGATTGAATTCCCAAAGATCTCCATAATAAACTGAACCTATTGGATAGCCTAATCCTGCCATAACCCAAAAGTTACCTTGTTGGTCGGTGAATTGACACCCTTCATAATTATTTGGAGGAGTGTTCGCAGCAGCAAAAACTCCTTGAGTTCCATAAACTCCTGCGGCATTTATTGTATTGCTTCCATTCATCCAAGTCCATTGCCCTTGTTGGCAATAGCTGCTGATGGTGATTAGCCAAATTGCAAAGAGGGTTATTATTCTTTTCATAGCTTAAATTTTTAATTTGAGTACAAAATTAGATAAAATAGTTGAGACAGCAAAAAATATCGAAGGTAAATACTTAAGCCTATCAAAATTTCTCCCCAGTTTGTTGCGGATGTATATCTTTGCCGAATTGAAAAATAAAATGAAACTCTTAAAATCTCTTATTTCCTTCCCAAAAAAGTTCGATTCAAAAAAATCACCGTTTTGGATGCTCTTTTTGGATTATTTTAGCTTTTTACAATATAGAATTGCTCAAAAGTTTGCTCTGCTGCCGTTCAAAATTGATCTGTCCGAGACTACCGGACAACTGAATAAGCTCCTTATGGAGATGAATATGTCGCAAAACCAACTGAATGAACGACAAATGCAACTGAATAAGTCATTCCAGGTACTGGTTAAACGAAAAATGTTCCTGCTTTCAGCATATATTCAGTTAGTTTTGCGATATATTCATCTACATACACGACAATTTCAATTGTCCGGTAGTCTCGGACAATCCATATTATATGGATTATTCCTAATTAAGATCAAGTTTTAAGACATTTTTAATCACCAAAAACTATGGCAAGAAGGAATTGGATGCCTCGAAGTATCCCCGCAAGAGCAAGATTATTGGCACATCTTGATGAAAATTTAAAGTACTATAAGGATGATTTAAACATCTCTCAAGATAACTTGGACAGGCTGCATAAATGCAACCTGATATTCGCATATTTCATAAAAAACAAGAAAAATGTAACGTCATTTCTTAAAGCCTGGAATAGTTATTTCAATGATTTGAATGAAGGCAAAAAAGGGCTTTCGATGGATATAATTCCGACCCTTGCAGACCTTGGTGCCGCGCCGGAAATAGTGCCATCAAATATATTTGGATTCATCAGGCAGCTACGCAGGACCTCAATGCTTCAGGATAAATATACCTTCGGTACGGGGCTTGCCTTGATGTTTTATGGTACTGAAATTAATTTCAAGAAGGATGCCTACAAACCGACAATAAAAGTTATCGTCAGGGGGAATAAAATCAAAATTATCACATCGGTTATTGATGTCAAAATTCATCACATATATTTGAAGATAGGAAAGAGCAAAAGCTTCGTGATTGGGCAGACAATCGTTTCTGCAAGCCTTGAATTTACGATACCTGTCAACACCAAAAATGTTGGAATCCCTGTATCAATAAAATTAATCGGAGTGATCCATAGCAATGAAATCGGAAAACACTCTGACACCGTCGAGATCCTCTACCGATCATGATTAAAGCGAATTAATATGTTACAAATTATAATAACATATTTCATCGTTGCATTGATGGCAGCATCATTGTTTTATATCCTCGGCGGAATATTTTTTAATGCAATGAAGATAAGTTTGGAAGGAGCTTATCTTAAACTATTTGCACATCTTTTATGTGGAATATTTGTAACAGTATTTCTGTATTCATTCATCATAACCCGCGGTATCACTGTGAATATAGGTTTAATAATACCCTTTGGAATATTAGTTTCAATGGTATATAAAGTTCATGATAAGAGAGAAAGATTACCTGACACTTTAGCAATGAATTATAAAATCATTCTGCTTAGTGTAATACTGATTCTATTGGTTTGTGGCTATAGTTTTTCATTTCTATTGGATGGAAATACGCATCAACTCCTACCACCCGAAAGAGATAAAGTATTTTATGCAAGAGTAGCAGACTACCTGAATAATCAAGGCATTGAGAGCAATTTTCTAAATTACTATGGAATGAATCAGCCTTCACCTTTTCATTATTTTGAAATCTGGATAGCAGCTTTTATTGAAAAAGTTTCAGGATTGAATACCTTACTGATACAAGAACTTATAGTAAATAGTATTCTCTTCCTGATACTTTATTCAGGAGCACTTGCTTTGATTAATTTATATAAACGAATCACAATTTATGATCTTTTTATCTGTCTTTCGATTCCCTTTTTTATGGGAATAAAGTTCTTTTTTCTGCCTCAAGCCTTGCTTCACCACATAGATAGTTTCTTTTTCCTGAATCCAATCCTAAGACATAAATATTTTGTGGTAAGCATCCTGTTTCTTGCCTCATCTATTCTCTTTTTAAAGAACAGAAATGATCTTGCATTATTGATATTATTGATAGGATGCTACTTTAACTTCTCTTTAATAGCAAGTGTTCCCATCACAGTTATCATTTTGTGCTTTCTAATAAAAGTTGATAATAAAATAAAGATCTTAGTGGCAGCAATAATGACTCCTGCATTCATTTTATTGTTTTATCATTTCAATAATACCACCAAAATGATGATTGATAATCCGTCATTATTATTCTTAATACAAGATTCTTTTTCTTCAATGGCAAATCTTAAAATCGTAATCAATAATACCGCAAAAAGCATAACAGAAGTGATTCTTATATTTCTTCCTTTTGCACTCCTTCTTTTCTTTCTCTTAAGAGCAGAAAGGCTTTATTCAAAAGGATTAAAGGCAATACTGATAACAGTGTTTATTCTTTTTATTCTATCAGCTTTTGAATGGTCTTTATTCAATAAAAAATTAGATTCAATACAGGTCTTTGATAATATATCTATCCCTTTAGTAGGAATAACAGCCTTTATAATCATTGCACTTATTATTGCCCAAACAAAAACCATTTTTAGATTAACTTCTTATATAATCATTGCGGCATGGGGCATTGCATGCTTCAATAAAACAAATGCACAACTTAATGTAACCAAGGAAAAGGAAATTAATTACTACTCTCCTGAATATTTATCAGCAGTAAAAAGCAAACTATTATCATTAAATAATAAAGGAGGAAGTCTTATGAATGTTGAAGGTCATTATACTTTCGTAAGTACCTTGTTTATGGCATACTCATATAAGAATTATCTTGCCTTAATGAAGAATAATATCAACATAACATTGCTCCAAAGCACTATGGATATTGATCTTCCAGATGAAAGTATCTATCGAAAACAAATACTGGAACTACAGAAAAGAGAAGTATTCAATAATTATATCATCCATCAAAAAGAGAAGAATGAATTCTTTTCAGAAGAACAAAGCAGAGTGGATTTTATAAAAGAAAACCATCTTGAATACATCATAGCAGATAATGATGTGGAGATAGATTCCTCTATTCAAAAAATGACAGAAGAAGCAATAGTTGATAAGCTGTCCGGCGAACGTTTTATAGTTCTTAAAAGATAACTATGTTTGCATCCATAAAAAACAAATAAAATGATAACGGAACATAAGAAATATACAGTAGAGATAGAAAAAACTTATATAGCTTCACGCAAGAAGATTCGCGGATTATTTAAAGATAAAACCATTTTAAAGTTCACCGGAGCGGATAAAATAGAAGGAGAATTCAAAACAGGAAGTGAGTTTAAATTATCATTCAAGGGTCGCGGAAAAATTATAGTGCATGTTATCTATTTTGTAAAAGGGCGTATCTGTTTATTATGGAATGTAAAGGGTTTTAATCTTCCAGAAGAATATTCATCAGTATATATTTATCTTGAAAAGAAAGGAAAGAAATGTCTCTTGACTTTAATTCATGAAGACATCCTGCTTGAAGAATCCGCAAAGCTAAAAGACAAGGCTTGGACAGAGATTCTGGAAGATTTAGATAAGGAATTGAAGAAGGTTTGATTGGATTTATCAATCCCTTTCATGCCTTATTTATATGTTTGCATCCTTGATTATAATTTTATATATTGATTCTCGTTATAAGCCCTTAAATTTAAACTATGAAAAAAATTCTTGCAAGACTTAACAACAGACAGAAAGCTTGGTTCTGGACTTTTACCATCGGTAATGCTTTATTCTTTCTATTCATCCTTATTTTAGCTGGAGCCGACTTTATTAATGCGCTTGCTTTGTTGCTCATCACGCAATTCTTGGTTGTGGCATATTATATGAGTATCCGTAATGATAAGAAGAAAGGCGTTGCCCGCGAATGGTTTGATGCCATTGTGTTTGCTGTGGTTGCTGCGACGATTATCAGAGCATTTTTCCTGGAGGCTTTTACTATCCCTACCTCTTCTGAAGAAAAGACTTTGATGATTGGTGATTTTCTTTTTGTAAGCAAATCAAGTTATGGAGCAAGGCTTCCTATGACTCCAATTGCTTTCCCTTTTGCTCATCATACCATGCCTGTTATTGGCGGCAAGGCATATATTGAATGGCCTAAGATTCCTTATTACCGCCTTCCCGGTTTTGGAAAGATTCAAAACTATGATGCAGTTGTTTTTAATTATCCAGACGGCGATACTGTTGCATTGAATGCCCAGGATCAGAGCTATTATCAACTCTGTCGCGACTATGGAAGAGACAATGTTTGGAAAGATGATCAGATGAATCCGCAAACAGGACAGTCTTATTTTGGTAAGGTTGTGGCTCGTCCTGTTGATAAACGTGAAAATTATATTAAGCGTTGCGTTGCCATCGCTGGAGATACTATATTAATCAGGCATAAAGATGTTTTTATTAATAGCAAGCCATCTCTTAATGTTGGTACGATTCAATACAATTATTTAGTGCGAACTGACGGCAGTCAAATCAATCAAAACATCCTTGAGAAGTTTGATATTACAGAACAAGTTCGCCAAGCTCCAAATGGAGATTATGAAGTTTTTATTCCTAATAATAAACTGGAAGATTTTAAACAAATAAGTATTATAAAATCTGTAAAACCCTTGGTTGAAGACAGTGGAGTTTATTCTTCGCGCATTTTTCCTCATAGTAAATCTTATGCCTGGAATGTTGATAATTTTGGACCTTTGGTAATTCCCAAAGAAGGCATGACTGTTGCCATTGACACTACTAATATTGTTTTATATGATAGAATAATAGGGGTCTATGAACACAATGATTTGAAGGTTCAAGAGGGTAAAGTTTTTATTAATGGAAAGGAAGCCCATTCTTATACTTTCAAGATGAATTATTATTGGATGATGGGCGATAATCGTCACAACTCCGCGGACTCTCGTTACTGGGGTTTTGTACCTCAAGACCATATTGTTGGTAAGGCTGTATTTGTATGGATGTCTTTGAAAGAGAACACAGATATTTCTCATAAGTTTCGCTGGAATCGTTTCTTTACTTTTGTGCATCCTTATGGATTATCGAGGTCTTATTTAATTCCATTTCTTATTATCTTAGCTTCTATCTTTATTGCCTCTTATCTTTATGGCAGAAGGAAAAAGCATCATCGTTAAAGTTACCAAAAGGTATTGGTAATAAGTGATAATGTAGAATTCATTATTCATAATAATCATTCTTAAAAGAAGAAAGAATAATATCAAAATCTCTTTTTAATGATAAGGAAATTAAGAAGCCTGAACCGCCGTCAAAGAAGGAGATTTAAGATTCTTTCTTTAATTAATCTGGGGTTTCTTTTGATTCTTTTATTCGGTGCAAAAGCAATTGTTCTTAATGCAGTTTCAATTTTCCTTATCAATCAATTCCTTATTACCATTTATCACCTTTCTCTTAATCCTGAAGGCTCAAGAACTACAGTTGGCGAGTGGTTTCATGCTATTCTGTTTGCTCTTGTTGCAGCTATTATTCTTCGTTCTTTTGTTGTTGAAGCATTCACTATTCCTTCTTCTTCAATGGAGAAAACTTTGCTGATAGGCGATTTTATTTTTGTAAGCAAAATTAATTATGGTCCCCGCATTCCTATGACTCCAGTTGCCTTTCCTTTCACTCATCATACGCTTCCATATAGAGGTTTGAAATCTTATACGGAATGGTTGAAGCTTCCTTACTGTAGATTGCCTGGTTTTACTCATATCAGGAACAATGATGTGGTAGTTTTTAATTACCCGATGGAAGACTTCCGCCCTGTTGATAAACGCGAAAATTATATCAAAAGATGTGTCGCGATCCCAGGCGATGATTTCATGATTGTTCATGGAAATATTTACATCAATCATCGTCGGCTTCCCTTTCCTGATCATGCTTTGCAGACTTATCATATCAAAGCGGATGATGATACATACTTTCAGGACAGCATCAGGTATGTTGAGGCTTATTTACCGCAATTAGTTTCTAATAAAGGAGATTATTTAGTCCCTCTTTCCAAGATTGGTTTGGAGCAATTGCATTCCATTAAGTGCATTATAAATGTTGAGAGATTAAGCCCTGAAGAAATCAAACATTACTATCAAACTTCGCTCTTTCCTTATGACAAATTTCATGACTGGCAGGTTGATGATTTCGGTCCGATAAAGATTCCCAAGATAGGCGATACTATCTATCTTGATCATTCTAATATTGCCATCTATCGCAGGATTATTGAATCTTATGAGGGTAATAAATTTGAAGAGAAGGATGATAAAATATTCATTAATGACAAAGAAACTTCTATATATAAATTCAAGATGAATTATTACTTTATGATGGGCGACAACCGTTATAATTCGGAGGACTCTCGCTTCTGGGGATTCGTACCCGAAGACCATATCGTAGGAAAAGCTTCCATGATTTGGATGTCTTGGGATAAGGAAGCAAAGGGGTTTTCAAGGATAAGATGGAATCGGTTGTTCCGATTTATCAATTAGGACAATTCTGAATTCATGATTCCATACACATGATTTTAAATTATTAAAACACCTGTTTTATCCGTGTCCTATTTTCCGAAGAACTCTAATGTCTTCCTTTTATGACATAGCTTTTTTTGAGGCAATGCAATAAAAGGAGTATCGAAACAATTTTAAATTACGAATTACGAAAATAAGAAGTGCTTTTCTCATAATTCGTAATTTGAAATTCGTATGTTTGCAGCCAATAATTAATTTAATCATTCTTATAAAATTGAAATATGAAGAATCTATTTGGGATACTATTTTGCGTTATATTTACAGGATTTGTTTATTCCCAAAACCCTTCTCCTGCAAAGGACCAGGATAAACCTGTTTTAATTTCTAATGCGACGGTTCATATAGGGAATGGACTGATAATAACGAATGGTGCTGTGGCTTTTACTAAAGGAAAAATTGTAGCAGTAGGCGAAGTTTCTAAATTGGGAATTGATGTGGCAGGTTATGATAAAATTGATGCTCAAGGAAAGGATGTCTATCCCGGCTTCATTGCTCTAAATACCATTTTGGGTTTGAGCGAAATAGAGGCAGCAAGGGCTACAAATGATTATGCTGAAGTAGGAAGTCTTAATCCTGATGTTCGGGCGATTATTGCTTATAATACCGACTCTAAAGTGCCTGCTACCGTGCGTTCTAACGGTGTATTGCTTGCACAGATAGTTCCGCAGGGAGGCCTTATATCGGGACAAAGCTCAGTTGTGGAATTAGATGGTTGGAATTGGGAAGATGCTGCCTATAAAATGGATGAAGGGATACATTTGAATTGGCCCTATATGTCTATAAACAGAGCTTCAGCAACCGAGACAGATGAAGTGCAAAGAGAAAGGATTCAGAAGAATTTGAATAACCTGAATGACTTGTTTAAAAATGCAAAAGCTTATAGCCAGATTAAGAACCCTGCTGAGAAGAATTTGAAATGGGAAAGTATGCGCGGGCTATTTGATGGCAGTAAAAAACTATATGTTCATGCATACAATGTAAAAGAAATAACTGCCGCAGTAAATTTCTGTAAAGAGTATGGAGTAAAGATGGTTTTAGTAGGTGGAAATGATGCATGGCGAACGACTGATTTATTAAAAGAGCAAAATATTCCTGTTGTTCTTGGACGCTCACATTCCCTGCCTATTCGTGATGATGAGGATATAGATATGCCTTATAAATTGCCAGTAATATTGCAACAGGCGGGCATTAACTATTGTATAAGTATTGATGGTTTTTGGCAAGTAAGGAATATTTCATTTAATGCAGGAACTCCCGTGGCTTATGGGCTTACAAAAGAACAAGCCTTGATGGCAATAACTAATAATGCTGCGAAAATTCTGGGGATAGATAAACAAGTCGGTACGATTGAGGCTGGTAAGGATGCAACACTTTTTATATCCGACGGAGATGCTTTAGACATGCGGACGAGTAACCTAACTCAAGCTTTTATTCGTGGTAAAAACATTAATCTTGATAACATCCAAAAGCAACTTTATAAGAAATATATGGATAAATATGGATTGAAAGAGTAGGGGAGTAGCTAATATAAATACTATATTTGCCTTCTTAATAATTCAAAAATAATTTACCTTAATTAAAACATTCTATTATGCAATTTCACAACATTAATCTCGTAGCCGTGCTGGTATGTGCGGTATCAAGTTTCATCATTGGCGGAATATGGTATTCGCCAGTCCTCTTTGCAAGAAGTTGGGCAAAGGAACTCGGAAAATCTCCTGAAGATTTTAAGAAAAGCAGCCCTTTAGTACCAATGTTAATTTCTTTTTTGGCATCCATTGTTATTGCTTTTGTAATGGCACATATTATTGTCTTTGCAGACACAGCAAGAGTAGTTCACAGCTTGAGAACTAATATTGAAACTGCAATTCTCTTGTGGGGTGGATTCACTGCCGCCACTTCCTTTGTGAATAAGGGATTTGAAGGTTATTCCATGACTCTTTGGGCAATTAATGTCGGTTACAGATTGGTTGATTTCATTGCTATGGCAGTGATTTTGACCTTGATGCCCTAATTATTTTCTTCTATTATTGTTCTTTATTTCCGAAAACCTATTTAAAGGAGGGACATAGGTAGGTATTTAATTAAAGATGTTATTATGAAAGGTTTGATTATATTTATTATTGTGTGTTCTATGGTAGAATGCAAATCTGGATCTGATACAAATAATCATCCTATTGTTTCTTCCTCCTTTTATGACATTAATATTAGCACTGTTTCCAGTGAGCATGTTGCTCTTTCAAAGATAAAAAAGAGTAAGGCTTCGGTCTTTTTCTTTATGTCTCCTGAATGTCCGATATGTGAGAATTATTCTTTAACTATTAATGAAATTATTGAGACATTTAAGGATAAGAATATAGATTTCTATTGCATCTTTCCGGGAACTTATTACAACAGGAATCAGATTCTGGAATATCTTACTAAATTTAAAATGGAGTTCATACCTTTATTAGATCCTCAATTATTATTAACCAAAAATATTAATGCCAAAGTGATGCCTGAAACCTTTGTTATTGAATCTTCCGGCACCATTCTTTACCACGGAAGCATTGATAATTTATATTATTCCATAGGTAAACAAAGAACTATTGTTACCGAGCATTATCTCAAAGACGTTCTTGAAAACATCGTTAATAATAAACCATTCGATGCTAAAAACACCGAAGCTATAGGATGCTTTATTGAATAATATTTTGAAGGTATTTGCATGAATTATTATATAAGGAAATATTTACTGAATGTCACAGAACTACTGATAGTTGTGGCTTTCATTACTTCCTGTAAGCATTCTGATAAAGTAACATTCGCTGAAACTATTGCTCCGATTATTTATAAGAATTGTACTACTTGTCATCGTCCAGGTTCTGACGCTCCATTTGATTTGATAACTTATAATGATTGCAAGAAGAGAGCTAAATTAATTCAGAAAGTTACCGAAACAAAGTTCATGCCCCCGTACCCTGCAGACCCTTCTTATTCTCATTTTATTGATGAAAAAGTATTGTCAGATAATGACATTAAATTAATAAAAGAATGGGTGGAGGAAGATGCCCCAATGGGTGATTCTGCAAAACTTCCCAAGCCGCCTCAATTTCCCAAAGGCTCACAATTAGGCATTCCAGATTTGGTTTTAAAGATGCTATATCCACATCATATTGTTGGTGATAATAAAGACAAATTTTATCTGATAAAAATCCCATATACTATTCCAAATGATACCTTCATCAGAGTGATAGAATTCATTCCTGGCACCCCAAAAGTAGTTCATCATGTCAATGGTCAGTTGATAAGTTATGATGAAGGCAAAAAGCAAGATATTTATGGCGGACAATATATCGTTGATATTGATTCCTTCAATCATAAAGAAGGCTTTGAACGCATGCAGATCCCCAACGATGACGGCACTTATCCTACCTACACGCCTTCTGTTACGAATTATCTTCCGGGTGTCATTGCCACCATATATCCTGAAGGAATCGGCGGCTATAAAATGGCTAAACAAGGCATGATTCTCTTTAGTGAAATACATTATGGACCTTCCCCGATTGCTTATGATGATACTTCTTATTGCAATGTGTTTTTTGACAAGGAAAAACCTGTTCGTCCGACATTTGAATTGCAATTAGGTACGCTTGGTATTTCAAAAATTATTCCCCCACTTGTCATTCCTCCGAATACTGTCAAAAAATTCCACACAAGTACCTTTGTCGGAATGGATATTTCCCTGCTCACGGTCAATCCCCACATGCACCTTCTTGGAAAGAAGTTTCTCGCTTATGCCATAACGCCTTCCGGCGATACTATCCATTTGATTCGGATAAATAATTGGGATTTTCGCTGGCAATATTTCTATACTTTTAAACAAATGATTAAGATTCCAAAAGGCTCCTTGATTTATGCCGAAGGCACTTATGACAACACCACAAACAATCCATTAAACCCCTTCAATCCACCCCAAACCGTGTCAGAAAAAAACGGAAGCATGAAGGTTACAGACGAGATGTTTCAATTCATCATGACTTATCTTCCCTATCAGCAAGGCGATGAAAATATCTCACTTGAGAATCCTAAATACAATCATTAGAATGTTCCGATTCATCATCCTTATATTGCAGCAGCCAGAAAAGGCTACTATCATATAAGGATGAAAAAATTGTTTAAAGTTAAAGCCTGAAATCTAAAGTTTGGGAATATTCGATATTACTTTAACGTGAATTCGGGATTAGAAATGAAAATTGATGCCGTTTTAAGCTCAAAGATGTTATTTTTAAGCTACCTTCAACCTATTATGTAATTCCATTAAACTAATACATACCTCCTTCAACCTATTATGTACTTCCTTTAAACTATTATGTACTTCCTTTAAGCTAATATATACTTCCTTCAACCTATTATGTACTTCCTTTAAACTATTATGCACTTCCTTTAAGCTAAT
>JABDAW010000009.1 GCA_013288905.1 Bacteroidota bacterium
TTCTTTCGTAGGTTTGTCTCCTTTAATAAAACAAATATTACCGCAATGACTTTCAAGAAACTCTTTAGAAAGAAGACTATAGAATCTATCCAAAAGCAAATTGAAAAAGGTCCCTTCGAGGGTGAACATCTGCCTATGAATCGGGTCTTGACGGTGAGGGATTTGACGGCTCTCGGCATCGCTGCCATTCTTGGCGCGGGGATTTTCAGTACCGTCGGCAAGGCTTGTTTTGATGGCGGTCCCGGCGTTATTATTCTCTTTGGAATTACTGCCATCGCCTGCGGATTCTCGGCTTTGTGCTATGCCGAATTCGCCTCCAGGATACCGGTTTCGGGAAGTGCCTATACCTATTCTTATGCCGCCTTCGGCGAAATTATCGCGTGGATTATCGGCTGGGATTTAATCATGGAATATGCAATCGGGAATGTGACGGTGGCGATTTCGTGGTCGAGTAATCTTACGAGCTTCTTGAATAATCTCGGCGTTCATATTCCGGAGTTCCTTTCTAATAGTTACTTCGCGGTGAAGAATGGCAGTGCGAATTATCTTGATTTATTAGCCAAAACAAATCCTTCGCCGGACGATATTAATGCCATGAATGACTTGAAACCATTGCATGATTTATGGCTGAATGCACCGCACATCGGCACCATGCCATTCATCATGAACATCCCGGCATTGCTGATAACTGCCTTCATCAGCGTCTTGGTTTATATCGGAATAAAAGAATCGCGCACTTCATCAAATCTGATGGTGGCATTCAAATTACTTATCGTATTAATGGTAATCGTGGTCGGCTTCTTTTATGTCAACCCCGCCAACTGGACTCCTTTCCTCCCGAATCATATCAGCGGCGTGATGAAAGGCGTGTCGGCAGTGTTCTTTGCCTATATAGGTTTCGATGCCATCTCGACCACTGCCGAAGAATGCAAGAACCCGCAGCGCGACTTGCCTCGTGGTATGTTTTATTCCTTAATCATCTGTACCATTCTCTATATTTTAATTGCATTGGTCTTGACTGGAATGGTAAATTATTCCAAATTAAATGTCGGCGATTTCCTTGCCAGAGCCTTCAATGAAAGAGGCTTGAATTGGTTGGGCGGATTCATCGCAATAGGCGCAGTCATTGCCACCACGAGCGTATTGTTGGTATTTCAAATAGGGCAGCCACGCATCTGGATGAGCATGAGCCACGATGGATTATTACCCAAGAGATTCGGCAAGATACATCCTAAATATAAGACGCCTGCATTCGCCACCATCATCGCAGGATTGTTGGTTGGAATACCATCCCTGTTCTTAGACTCCGACTTCGTGACAGACCTTACCAGCATTGGCACGCTCTTCGCTTTTGTATTGGTATGCGGCGGCATATTAGTCATTCCAAGACAAGAGAAAAATGATAGCGGTCGCTTTAGAATGCCATACTTTAATGGCAAATATATAGTGCCGATGCTCTTCTTTGGAATTATCTTTTTGGTATATGTCTACTTCCCTGATTTCTTCCACAACTTCTTTACTTTAAGAGATGCAGATCATGAAGAATTATCAAAGATGGCAGTGTTGCAAATGCGAATTCCTTATTTGATATTCTTTATACTTTGTTGTTTAATAACTTTGTTCAGTTACTTAAGGAGTTACTCGTTAATCCCCGTCCTTGGCTTGGTTTCATGCTTCTACCTGATGACAGAACTTGGCACACTCAACTGGCTAAGGTTTATTATTTGGTTAATAATAGGGATGGTGATTTATTTCGGATTCAGCTATAAGAATAGTAAACTGAACAGGGAATAGATCTTAATAAATCTTTTCCAGCTTTATGTTTTCTAATCCTATTTCATAATTTAGATTAATAGCTTTGCGAATATGTATCTTTGCCCCGGGCAAGATATTTTTCTTTTCTCATTCTATTCACAAATAAATAACCAAAATAATTAAACTATGTTTTACTTTACTGATGCTACCATCAACAAAATAATTGTCCACCATGTAGGCAATAAAAATCAAAACGAAGGACTGAAATTTTCTAAACATCTTATCAATGTCAAAGAAGATTTTCTTAAACAAATATTATTGCAATATTTTCTGAATCCATTTAAAACAGAGGCTTTGTATGAGTTCACCAACTTAGAAGAAGATGAATTAAATGTAGTCTATCATTCCGTTTCAAATATATTCGATGACCATGATTGTTTCGCCAAAGAAAGTTTAAAGATTGCCAAACATCTTTACGAAAAATCAGAGCATCCAAAGATCAAGGCAGGAGAATTTTATGTTGTTTATTTTAAAAGCTGTGTGGTAGGTGATGAAGTATGTGATGCCATTGGTTTATTCAAGTCTGAGAATAAAGATACGTTCTTGAGAGTCTATCAAAAGCAAGATGATTTTGCAATTGAATCAGAAGAAGGAATCAATATCCATAAATTGGATAAAGGATGTATCATCTTCAACTCTGACAAGGAAAGTGGTTATCTTGCCTGCATGGTTGATAACTTAAATAAATCAGGAGAAGCACAATTTTGGAAGGATGATTTTCTTGGAATAAAACAACGGGAAGATGATTTTTATCACACCAAAACTATGCTAAATGTATGTAAAGATTTTTGCGATGAATTCCTTCATGATGATAAAGAAACAACAAGACAAGGACAGTTTCTTATTAAAGATCGTTCGATGAAATACTTTGCAGAAAATGAAAACTATAATGAAAAACATTTTGAAGAAGAAGTAATGCAGGAACCCGAGATTATAGAAGCCTTCCAGCATTATAAACAAAAATATATGAATGGCGAAAATACGGTTCCGGTCGAAGACTTTGGAATCTCTGAAAATGCTGTCAAGAATGCAAAGAAATATTTTAAAAGTGTTTTGAAATTAGATAAGAACTTTCATGTCTATATTCATGGAAACCCGGATTTAGTCGAGAAAGGTTTTGATGATAAAAAGAAAATGAATTATTATCGTTTGTTCTTCAATGAAGAAATATAAGGAATAATAGTTCTTTCTTTCATCTGATTCATTATGCAAGTAAAGTCCACATACCGTGATATATTGCGCATATCCTTACCTGTGATGGTTGCCGGTATTGCCCAAACAATTCTTGGAATAACCGATACTGCTTTCCTCGGTAGAGTTGGGGAGGTGGAGATGGATGCCTCAAGTATAGGTGGAGTATTTTATTTTGTAATGTGTATGATTGGTATGGCTCTAGGCATTGGTTCCCAGATAATGATAGCAAGAAAATCCGGAGAGAAAAGGGAGAATGAAATAGGAGGAATATTTGATCAGAGTTTGGTGTTGATGATTCTCTTTTCTATCGTGATTTTTTTTCTGATAGAATATCTATCGCCATTATTTCTGAATTCTTATCTCAAATCAAAGGAGGTAATAAATCAAACAAATATCTTCCTTCATTACCGTGCCTTTGGAATTTTCTTTGTGATGATAGCTGTTTCATTTCGATCCTTTTATGTTGGCATTGCGGAAACAAAAGTCATCACATACAGCTCCTTTGTGATGGCAGGTGTGAATATCATAGTTGATTATCTTCTTGTTTTTGGCAATTGCGGCTTTCCAAAATTAGGAATAGAAGGTGCAGCTTTTGCCTCAACAATAGCAGAAGTATGTGGTGCATTGTACTATATTCTTCACAGTGTTTTTATTAAAACCATTTCGAATTATGGACTCTTAAGATTTAAGGAATTCAGTAAAGCCTCTGTCATGAAGATACTGAATCTTTCGGCTCCCATAGTATTACAGTATTTGTTTTCAATGGGAGGATGGTTTATTTTCTTTTTGGTGATCGAAAGATTAGGAGAACATCAACTGGCAATAGCAACAGTTATCAGAAATACTCTGATGATTATAATGATGCCGATATGGGCATATTTCACGGCAGCCAACAGCATGGTAAGTAATGAAATAGGTCAAGGTAAAAGCAATGAAGTATGGTCATTGGTAACGAAGATCATGAAGTTAAGTGCCCTTTCTATCGGGATCATCATCATCATTTGTCTTCTAATTCCTGAAACCATTTTAAGCATCAGCACTTCAGATATTCATATCATTCATGACAGCATGCCTTCATTTTATGTTATTTGTGTTGCATGTTTTTTATTTTCCATTTCATCCATTCTTCTTAGTGCAGTATCAGGAACAGGTGCAACCAAAGTTACTATGATTATTGAGTTCATCATCATCACCCTTTACTTATCCTATCTATATGTTCTCACACAATTGAACGTTTCAATTGCAGTGTTTTGGACAGGTGAAATCTTGTATTGGTTTACAATGGGCATCATGTCCTTTCTTTATCTTAGAAGCAATCGATGGAAGAAAATTATTCTATAAAAATTTATTTGCCAAAATATTAATTTCGCCACGTTACAAAATAATATAATGGCTAAACCTCTTCGCATAGTTTTTCTCGGAACACCTGATTTTGCTGTCCCTTCTTTAGATATCTTAATAAAGAATAATTATAAAATTGTCGGTGTTGTAACTTCTCCTGATAAGCCTTCAGGGCGTGGCTTGGAGATTCATCCATCCCCAATAAAAGACTACGCTGTTGCCAACGAAATAAAAGTTTTTCAACCGGAAAAACTGAAAGATGAAAAATTTCTGGCAGACTTGAAGAAATTAAAAGCTGATTTATTTATTGTCGTTGCATTTCGTATGCTGCCAAATGCTGTCTGGAATATGCCACACTTAGGTACATTCAATTTGCATGCTTCTCTTCTTCCGCAATATCGTGGTGCAGCACCTATCAATTGGGCGATTATTAACGGAGAAAAAGAAACTGGTGTTACAACCTTTTTTCTTCAGCAGGAAATTGATACAGGAAGAATTATTCTTCAGGATAAAACGTCCATTGACCCTGATGAAACCGCCGGAGATTTACATGACAGATTGATGATAACAGGTGCTGACTTAGTACTTAAAACTGTGCAAGCTATTGAGTCAGGAAGTTTCACGACCAAAAAACAAAGTGTCTTTATCAAACCTGAAACTATCCTTCACAAGGCACCAAAATTATTCAGAGATAATTGTAAAATTAACTGGAATAAAAACATTGAAGAAATACACAATTTCGTGCGGGGACTTTCGCCTTATCCTTGTGCATGGACTGAATTCGTTTCACCATTAAAGAATGATTATACCACCAAGATCTATAAAACAAGGATGGAAATTTTCCCTACCACCCTTCCTTTAAAAACAATTTTGACGGACAAGAAAACCCATTTAAAAATTGTTGTTAAAGGCGGCTTTATTCATATCCTGGAAATTCAGGTCCCTAATAGAAAGAAGACTGGCATTGCAGAGTTTTTAAGAGGTTATAAGGTTGATGGCGACTGGCATATCCGAGAATAAATTTCCTTTCCTTATTTCTCTTTCTTTATCAATAGATATTTTCGGAAATTATTCACAACCTATCTTTCCACAAAAGATTTCTCAGATTAACCCAGATAGGGTATAACCTTTTTAGATTATAATCTGTGTCAATCTTAGAAATCTGTGGTGAGAAATAATACCATTTCTAAATACAAATCCGACTAATTTTAAACAATTGGTTGTTGAAAGATTTTTGAATTCAGTAGTTCCCCTAATAGAAATATTTTTTTATTTTGCCTCCCTATGGCAAAATCCCTCAACATTATTATCAAAGAAGACTTACCTTATTTAAAGTCTTGTTTAAAGAAACAGCCTGTTCACTTGAAGAAGCGTATTCAAATGCTTATCCTGTTGAAAAAATCAGAAGTTCCATTGAGTAAAATGGAATTAGCAAAACAATTAGGAGTTGATCCTGACACTGCTCAACGATGGCGCAAATCATATATTGACAGAGGCATTGAAAAGCTGCTTGAATTCAAAAGGACGAGTAATATCAAACCACTTATTGATGAACATCTTAAAAGTGAGCTGGCGAAAAAACTCAACAATCCCAAAGAAGGCTTTAGAAGTTATAAAGAATTGCACGACTGGATAAAGGATAATCATTTACCTACTATTCATTACCAAACGGTGCATAAATATTCTAAAAGAATTTTTGGTGCCAAGCTAAAAGTGCCTCGTAAAAGCCATATCAATAAAGACATTGGTGCATCAGAAGAGTTTAAAAAAAACTCCTCCCGACACTCTGGGAAATAGTAGAAGAAAAAAGTAAAGGGTTTGAAACCATCAATATCTACTTTCAAGATGAAAGTAGATTTGGTTTATTCACCCGCATAGGTAAAAGATTAACTTCCAAAGGAATAAAACCAATTGCCCGTTATCATCATAAATATGAAAGCACCTATTTGTTTGGAGCATTCTCTCCAGTTACCGGGGACGTTTGTATGCTTGATTTGCCTTATTGTAATTCAATGACGTTCCAAAAATTCTTAGATATATTCACGCTTCAAAAACCTGCCGAATTAAAAATTATGTTCCTTGACAATGGCACTTTTCATAAAGCAAAAGGATTAAAGATACCAGAGAATATCGTTTTAATGTTTCTACCGCCTTACAGTCCTGAATTAAACCCGGCAGAAAAGGTCTGGTGGGTTTTAAAACGAGAAATCAATCTTCAAGTTTTTAAGTCCATGAATGAGCTTCGTGATTTTTTACATCCAATCATCATAAAATTTGTAGCTGAAAACAATATAATAAAGCTGACATCTCATACTGTTTACAACTCCATTTTTCGAACGTTTTTGGATTTATAAATGGTATTATACCATCAGAAATTAATTGAATAAAATACAAGCAGTCTTTGGTATGAAGAAAGGAAGAAGACAGCCCCCTTACGAAAGAAGAAATTGCTGACCTGCTGAAACCTTATTATTGCGACCCCTTCGTATGCAACAATGATGATTATTAATAAGGTTATTCTTTTTACATCTTCACCGGAACCTCTATTCCTAGTAATCGCATACTTTCTTTAATGATTTCCGAAGTCAGAAAAGATAGCTGCAACCGGAAGATAGAAGTATTCACATTCTCCCCATCCGCAATGGGATTATCATGATAAAAGGTGTTGAAGGTCTTCGCCAAATCATAGGCATACTGCGCAATGCCGGAAGGGCTGTAATTGTTTGCAGCAATCTGAATGACAATTGGGAATTGATAAAGAATCTTGATGATATCTCTCTCCTTTGGAAGAAGATTTCTGTCTAAGTCTATGCTCTTATTCTTGAAATTTTTCAATAAATCAATGCCCTCCGCCTTACGAATGACAGAACAAATTCTTGCATAAGTATATTGAATGAAAGGTCCCGTGTTTCCATTGAAGTCAATGCTCTCGGCAGGGTCGAATAACATGGTCTTCTTAGCATCCACCTTCAGGATGTAATACTTCAAAGCACCCAGCCCCAGCTTGCGGAATAATTGCTCTGCTTCGTCTTTAGAGAAGTCCTCAACCTTGCCAAGCATGAGCGTCATTTCCCTTGCCGTCTGTACCATCTCATCAATCAATTCATCAGCATCCACAACGGTTCCTTCACGAGATTTCATCTTACCGGAAGGAAGGTTAACCATGCCATAAGACAGATGATACAAGCCATCATACCAAGGCTTTCCGAGCTTCTTGAAGATTAGTTTCAAGACCTTGAAATGATATTCCTGCTCATTCCCCACAACATAGATCAATTGATTTAATTCAGGATAATCTTTGAAACGAAGGTCTGCCGTGCCTAAGTCCTGCGAGATATAAACCGATGTGCCATCACTACGCAACAGCAGCTTCTCATCCAAGCCTTCATCAGTCAAATCAACCCAAACAGAACCATCCGGCTTCTTATAAAACACCCCTTGATTCAAACCTTCTATAATAATTTCCTTGCCCAATAAATAAGTCTCCGATTCATAATAAAGTTTATCAAAATCAACACCCATTTTCTTGTAGGTATCATCGAACCCTTCATATACCCAGCCATTCATCTTAGTCCACAACGCAATGACTTCCATATCTCCATCTTCCCATTTACGTAGCATCTCTTTTGCATTAACTAAAGGAATTTCAGGATATTCATTCTCAATTAGCGATAATACTTCCCTATATTTAACTTTTGTATTTTCAGAAATATCTGTTCTTTGTAATTCATTTAGAATTGAACGTTTTAATTCTAAAAACCATCTTTCAGAATTATCCTTTAAATTATCATCAAGTTTATTATAATCTGTATTAACATCATAATTAACGAATGCATTCCAGATTGATACTTTCTTTGCAAACTCAAAAGTGTCTTTTAAATATTCAGGGGAATTAGTAAGCGGGTGAATACTCTTTGCAATTTTCCGAATTAATTCATTAGAAAAATCTCTCGACCATTTATCAAATAAAACATAATACTTTCCTACCAGATGATCACCCTTCATTCGAGATGATAGAGGAGTCTCACCATGCCCCCATCGCTGCCATGCAAGCATAGATTTACAGATATGAATGCCCCGATCATTGATAAGATTCGCCTTGATAACTGTCTTCCCAACCTTCTTTAATATCTCTGCAACAGAATACCCTAAAAGGTTATTCCGAATATGCCCAAGATGCAAAGGTTTGTTGGTATTAGGGGAAGAATATTCAACCATGACGGTCTTATTTCCATCTTCATTTTGAGGAATAGTAATGTTATAATTTCCTTTCAAACCATGCTCAATAAAATATTCCATCCAATAATTATCTGCAATACAAAGATTAAGGAAACCCTTGACAACATTGAACCCTGATAACAATTCAGAATTAGATTTTACATATTCTCCAATCTCATTAGCAGTTACTTCAGGAGACTTTTTACTTTGTTTAATGAAAGGAAAAACAACCAAAGTAAAATCTCCTTCAAACTCCTTCCTTGTCTCTTGGAATGCTATAGAATCAATAGGAACGGTAACATCATATAATTTAAGAAGAGCCTCGGCTATCTTCTCTTTTAAAGCCAATTCAAAGTTCATAAAGTAATTTTAATTGGTTAATTGGCTCACTACCTTTTGAAGAATCTCGAAAGTGTTTTCAGCCATCAGATTTTCTTTATCAAGAGTAGGATTTACCTCTGCTATCTCAAAGCAACAAACCTTTTCGTTCTGAATTAATCGAACGCACAAACTCCCTGCCTCCTTCTCTGTAATGCCATTTCTCACAGGCGTTCCGGTACCTTTTGATATAGAAGAATCCATAGAATCAACATCAAAGGAAATATAAATCTGATTGCATTTATTCAAATGAGCAAGAGCATCACGCGCAATCTTTTCTACACCATGACGCTTCACTTCATTGGTTGTAAATATCTTCACTTTATGTTTCTTCAAGAGATAAGATTCTTCAGGCTCGACATCACGCAAGGCAATATAAACAAGGTCTCTGTAATCAACTTTAGGAGTAATATTCCCAACCTTCTTTAGCTTATTCCAAAGGTCAAGAGTTTCTTTATCGGGTTTATTCATCTTATTCGTACTATTATCTTCGCCCAAAGAAACCGCAACCGGCATGCCATGAAGATTGCCGGATGGAGTGGTATAAGGAGAATGGATGTCTGCATGGGCATCAATCCAAATCACCCCAAGTCGCTGCCTTGGATAAGCCATTTTAATGCCTGCAATTGTTCCTCCGGCAGAACTATGATCACCGGCTAATATTAAAGGAAACTCATTCTTCTTTAAAGTATGAGCCACCTCATGACCAAGCTTTTCATACAAGGCAATCATGCCCTTAATCCGCTTGGCATAAGGGCTTCCAGGTGAATCAAAGAGTACATTATTATCAACTTGAATCTGGATGGATTCTTCTACTTTAAACAAGTTGCTACCATAATCCAACGCTGCTATTCGTATAGCATCAGGACCCATACTTGCGCCTCGAGTACCTGCTCCAATCTCTGATTTTACTTCTATTATCTTTAGCTTTTTCATTCTTATTATTTATTTTACTTAACCTTATTTTATTTCATCCGCGTTACTTACATTTGCGCCTTTATTCCAATCCGGCAAACTTACATAATTTATTACGATACAAAAATAAACAATTTAAAGATGAAAAACAAATACAGAGATCTGATTGATCAAACATTCGACTTCCCACAGGAAGGTTTTGAAGTCGTAGATGGTGTCTTACACTTCCATGATATTTCATTGATGGACATTATCGAACAGTATGGTACGCCTTTGAAGATAACCTATCTTCCAAAAATAACTTCACAGATTCAGAAGGCGAAGAAGATATTCAATGTCGCTATCGCTAAGGCTGATTACAAAGGCAGTTATACCTATTGTTATTGCACCAAGAGTTCGCACTTTTCCTTTATCATGGATGAAGTTTTGAAGAATGATGTGCACCTTGAAACGTCTTCTGCGTATGACATTCCCATCATTCAAAAACTTTATGAAGAGAAGAAAATTGACAAGAATAAATATGTCTTGTGCAATGGTTTCAAGAGGGATAATTACATGGAATATATCTCCCAATTAATCAATGATGGCTTTGTAAATGTCGTTCCGATTTTGGATAATATGAAGGAGTTGGATTATTATCAAAAGCATAATAAACATAAATGTAAAATCGGTATTCGCATTGCTGCAGATGAAGAACCGGAGAACGATTTCTATACGTCTCGCCTGGGAATTCGATACAATGACATCATGGAATTCTATAAGACAAAGCTTAAAGATAATCCAAAGTTTGAGCTTAAAATGCTTCACTTTTTTATTAATACAGGCATCAAGGATAATGCTTATTACTGGAATGAATTACTCAAGTGTATCAATGTTTATTGCGACTTGAAAAAGATTTGTCCTGAATTGGATTCATTGGATATTGGTGGTGGATTTCCTATTCAGACTAAGCTGAATTTTAATTATGACTATGAATACATGGCTGAAGAAATCATTCAGCAAATTAAGAATGTATGCGTTCAAAGAAAGACTAAAGAACCTAATATCTACACAGAGTTCGGGAGCTTTACTGTTGCCGAGAGCGGTGCTGTTTTATATTCTGTTATTGATCAGAAGCAACAAAATGATAATGAATTATGGTACATGATTGATAGCTCTTTCATCACTACTTTGCCCGATACATGGGGGATTAAGCAGAAGTTTATTTTGCTTGCTATCAACAAATGGGACAATGAATATTGGCGAGTAAATATAGGTGGATTGACTTGCGACAGTGATGATTATTATAACCGTGAATCTGCAAATAACGTTGTTTATCTCCCTAAACTTAACAGCAATGGAAATGGTGAAGAACCCTTATATATAGGCTTCTTTCACACGGGTGCCTATCAAGAATCTTTAGGTGGATATGGCGGCATCCAGCATTGTTTGGTGCCTGCGCCTAAGCATGTGATTATTGACCGGGATGAGAATGGGGAAGTCTTTACTCGTCTCTTTGCGAAGGAGCAAAGTGCTAAATCTATGTTGAAGATTCTCGGTTACTAACTTTTTATTTCTTGTCTTTTATTTCTTATTTAAAGAATGATTCTTTCTGTTTATTCTGATGAGCATTACATGCGCGAAGCCTTGAAGGAAGCCAAGAATGCCTTCGATGAGGATGAAGTTCCGATAGGTGCTGTGATTGTTTGTAATAACAGAATCATTGCCCGTGCTCATAATCTTACCGAGCATTTGAATGATGTTACCGCACATGCAGAGATGCAGGCATTTACTTCTGCTTCGAATTATTTGGGAGGAAAATATTTGAATGAATGCACCCTCTTTGTTACCGTCGAGCCTTGTGTGATGTGTGCCGGAGCTTCTTATTGGACACAGATAAAACGTGTGGTCTTCGGGGCTTATGATGACAAGCGTGGCTTCACTAAAATCAAACATAGAATCCTTCATCCCAAGACTATTTTTAATGGTGGTTTATTAGAGAAGGAATGTGCTGAATTGATGACTCTTTTCTTTGAAAGGAAAAGATAATAATAATTGCTTGTGCTGTGTTTTAATATCCTTTGACAAAAATGCTTCAGCTGTTTCCGTTAATTCTTGGTTAAACTTTAAATTATATCTAATCTTCTTTTTGCTGCATGAACAAGATTCCTTAATTTTGCATTGATTAATAAATACAAACTACTAAGTAAGGAATTTTCTTAAATATTCTAACGATAAAAAAATGAAAAGTGTAAGTCCAATATCAACAATCCTCAAGATGTTGCTTGTCTTAATAATTATTATTTCCCTTAATTCGTGTAAAACACCTATAAATGGCTGCACAGATCCCAATGCTACAAATTATAATTCCAATGCCACAGAGAATGACGGTTCCTGCGTATATGGCGGGCAAATTATTTTTTGGGATGCCATTTCACTTGGATATACCGGAACTGTGGACTCCGTCTTTGTAAATTCACAATTCGTAGGTACTATCACTAATTCTTACAATTCCCCCCCAGCATGCGGGGCAACAGGTTGCGTTACTTATTCAGGAGCCCCTGCCACCTATAACTGGAGCGACAAATTATATGTCAACTATCATTTATCAAGTTCCAGGAATGGCGTTGTTTCCATTCCCGGAATAGGATGCACGCCAGTCAAGGTTCATTGATTTCGAATCAAAGCTAGTAAGCGTCAAATGAACATTATCCTCGGGCATATACACATAATCTTCCAGTATATATTTACAGACAAACATCGAAATGCCACCTTTCATAGTACGATGATTATACCTTAGAAAGTGAATTATTGTGTAAGAATTTCTAAACAACTAGCGAAAAATCTCCCTGTAACTCGAACCAAACCATCATCCTCTTATTGTACCACCGCCAAAACTGAATGCTCATCTAAAATTTCGGTGAAGCTATAGTCCTGTATTTCTGAATCATTACAGGTTTATTCTTTGGATATTTTACAGAAAAAGCCAGTGGAAATTTCTTTATTTCTCCAGGATTAAGTTTCAACTTCCACGATAATTTTCCACTCAAATCATCTTTCTCTGCCTTCGAAATATCGGTAGGGTCAACAATAATATCGCTTTCCTGAGATACCGGCAACTGGTCTTGAAGCTCAATGTTGATAGTATCTTTGTTATTATTCTTGACCGTGATTTCATACATAAAACTTTCAATACGATTGCTGCCACTAAAAGATTTTGAACCATAATCCTGTTTCTTAATTCGCTGGACCAAAATCTTTTTATCCCTTCCCAATGACAAATCCAATGTATCACCGGTCTGCCGAGTGTTTATGTAACTCTCACCAATGTAATTATCCCCATAAAAAACATTCGCCGTTCCATCCGCAAGATTCAAATCTTCCCAACCCGTAACTCGTGCTACCAAGAAAGCATCTTTATCAAGTTTTGGAATAGCAAAATAATGATAGGTAGCCGGCAAATTATACTTTGTAACATCAACCGTATAAGGCTTGCTGTCAGCGGGAATAGAGTAGCTTTCCTTAATCTCAAAATCAACACTCAGTTCACTTACCGAAATTTCCGAATAGCTCATCATAACGACATTCTTTTTTTTACTCTTATCCATTTTCCCTTCCAGTTCATCCATCGTTTTTTCTTCAGGTTTTGCTGGAGGAATATTATAATTATAGTACCCATTTGTAAAATTCGCTCCTGTGGCAGCTTGCTGATTATTATTTTCTGTAGTCATCGTATTAATCACCATTTCGTGGTTCAAAGTCCAAGCATTGAGCCTCGGTTTCTCAGCAGTTTTATTTGGGTCGGCGGTGGATAAGGTGAGCTTCACATTATCCCAATCTATGCCGGTATTATTAAAAACTTTTGCCTTATAAATCAAGTCTATGGGCTTGTTGATATCCGTAACTTTCAAATCATAACTTGGTGCCCATCCGGCATTAGTAACCAGGTACGAAATATCAAGATTCACCATCATTCTGGAACCCGCCGAGACAGTAATCAATATCTCCTGATTGTTATTTACTACCTTTACATTCAGCTCATCCAGTTCATTCTGAATCCTCATCAACTGCTCATTCATTTTATCACGTTTATTCTCTAATACCAAGGACTTCCGCGCGATGTCATTAAGATTAGTTTGCATAAAATCCATTAAAGTGGGCAAGTCTTTAACGCTGGAATTCGGACCTCCGATATTTGCATTCCTGATAATCATTTTCTTCTCTTCTCCAAAAGCATCTATGCCCGCAATGGTGATGGTCAATTCATCGCTGATCATCTTCACAGAATCCTGCAAACCCTTCACCATGGGGTTTTCGAGCGGTTTGTTCAAGAAATTCACTTCATGAGTTACGGAAACAATTTTCACTGCATCATTCGCCGAAACACGAATATGTTTGGTATCAATACTTGGCGAAACGCCCGAAACAATCAGGTTAGTCTGCCCTGCTTCGACCATTACATTCCCAGAAGAATTGATGAGTGCACCGGTAGTATATACGGTTACCGAATTAACTTTTGTGGTAACGGATTTGTTTGGAATGCCAGCCATCAGAGCCACATTCGACAGCATCATCGCTGCAAGAAAGAAAGATTTATTCATGGTTTTATTGGTATTAAATTAATGAAATATCAAGTTCACAAAACTAAGGATTCAAAAGTTTATCAAATTCCATAAAAAAAGCAAACGATCAATGGGATAAAATTATTTAAAATAGAAAAATATACCCTTCTGAAAATTTAATCAGATTATTCAATTTATCATCCTGCCGGGGTTTTTCTCATGACAGGTCTTGATCATTATCGAACTTAAAATTTCAAAAATAGATTCCAAGATTAATACTTCCCCAGGCATGCTTGTCACCTGTTTTAAATTCCTTTCCAAGTAAGGCGTAAGAATAAGAAACAGTGAAAGCTTTGCAGTTATATGTAAGTCCATAATAAACTTCATAAACCATTCTTTCAACTTGGTCAGCAGGGATAGTATAAACACTGCTTCGGTTAATCATTCCGCCCTCCAGCGTTGCGTTGTAGCTCACTATCTCTTCTTTTGGTTTGACATAAAAATAGAGCTGATGTTTCTTGTAAACTGCTTCATTGTATGTCGGTGTATTACCATAACCAATATCTTTGAAATAAGAATTAAACAATCCAATTCTAATCAAAACACCGACAGAGAAATCATCATAAATCGTACCTGCTCTTGCATTAACAAACCCTATTACGTCAAACCAATTGCAAGTATTCAAAAGATCTTTTTCGTAAGTAACTTCATACTTCATGGCGAAGTCATTTCTGATTTGATATTGCCAGCCAAGCGGTTGAATATTATGCAGCCATCTATGTATATCGTGTTGCGCAACATCAGCACCGGAGGCGGGTCCGATCATGCCTATCGCCAATTCGCAGCTCATACTTTTCTTCTTAATATCATCTTTTGAGATATGTAGAAAACCCGCAAAAGTGTATCCTGCAAAAGGTCTGTCACCATAGAAAATAGTATTGTGCCGGATGCTGGTCGGCGTGAATCCATCTCTCACAAAAGAAATTCCGTAATAATTCAAAGTCGCGCCAGGCAATGCAAAGAGCACTTTATTAAGAAAGAATTTCTCAAGTTTGGGGTGGAGATATTGCCACCTGATGCCTTGTGTGTAATACTCATCGGTGTCGGTAAAGAAGTCATTTTCGTAAGTAAATGAAAGATACCTGCCCGAGGCTGTCTCTTGCCCGAAAGTAGAATTAATAAGAAGGAGGAGGAATAGATAGAGGAGGAATAATTTTTTCATCATCAGTTTTTAATGCTAATTTGACAGGCAGCTTATGCAGCAGTGGTAATGTCTGAAGGCGAATAAAGTGGTGGGAGTTGGGTTCATAACCTATGTGGTTTTTGATTCATATCTCGTCTATTCGATTTGTAACGAATTATTTTATATTCTACCATTTGCTTATAAATCTTGAAAGGTTTTAAAATATCAAAGCGTTTAAAATTTCTCTTATCTCTCGATTCAAATAATTGTAAAAAAGCCAAATCTTGTTTCGTAATAATATCTCCATTCTTTAAATGGAACATTTTTAGATGATTCATAATTGTTACTACAACTGATTGTAATATAACCTTGATATGGGTCAAAAGACCAATCAGTATGAACTATACTTTCATATGGAATAAATGCAACGGAATAGGTTTTTTGAATTTTCTGTAGTTTGATTTTTTTCTTTGGAATGTCAAAATTTTCTTTTATTAAAACATCCCAGCAGCCATTTTCATCAATGAATAAATCATAAGCAGATAGTTTTTTATGATTCCAAACTTCAATACCTTCTTCAGTAAAGTCAAAAACGTCATGTCTTCCCCAATTTGATGGATTTTTATTGTCATTAATAACCTTAATATTAATTGAATGATAATCTCCCTTTAGCCTATTAAAAGGAAGCGGTGGGTAATCTTTTGGATTATTAAATGCTCTAAATACTCTATTGTAGAACTCATTTTTATTAGAAGTGATTAGTTCAATTTTGCTTATGTTTCCATTTATTTTTGCCTCTCGAATTTTCTTTCTATCGGCAATTAATACCCAAAACTTTTCTAAACCATTAAATACAATTATACCACCTAATAAAATTATAATAGAGAAAAATGAAGTTCTAAAAGGGTTGCTCTTAAATTCTACTACTAGAATTTTGATACTATCTTCAGAAGTATATTTTTTAGAAGTAAAAGCATTTAGATAAAACCAAAATCCTCCAGAAATAGTTAGGAGTGTCCCAAGGACATTAATTAATGGTTTCATAAAATTCTTCCTAATTCTTAAATTTCTTCATTCTACCCATTCACCTTCAACTGTATCATCTCAATCCTCATATCTATTCTACATCAACCCAGGATTCATCACCCCATTTCTATACGGCAATCGGTCCTGTTTCTTGGGTTTGAAAACCTTGAAGTCCTCTACTGAATTGCCTTGAATGATGTCGTCAATAAGATAAATATGAATATATGCCTTATCTTCTGTCCATAATTCTGCGGCTTTATTCAAGGAGCTTTTGGCAATACTTCCATAGATGAACGAACATTCTTTTTGCTCCGTTTCTATTTCGATATTGGTGCCGACATATCCTTCATAAATCGCCCCTTCAGGGTCTCCTTTTTGAATCGTCTTTACAAAGGAACGCGATTTGGTATCCAGGAAAATATCGACATCTCTGCAAATAAAATGATCGGGAAGTTGATGAACTTTTATCACGGCATCCAACTCCCTCATTTGGGCTTGCGAATATCCGGGAACATAATTATAAGGCTTGTTAATATCTGTAACAAAGACTCTTTTTTTAGGCAATTCAGGGCTGAATTGCCAGAACGCACCTGTTAATAAAACCCCTTCCTGATAGTGATTAAAAACCACTATTGCCCGAACTTCTTCCTCAATTTCCGGAGCAATCAAATAAGGAGGCGTCGTTTTCCATGAAGGGATCAGAAAGAGAACATAACCTCCCTCATCATCACATCGAACCATCGGACATAAACCGATACATGCTGAGCCATTTGCCATAATTTTATTTATTAATTTTAGAAGTTTTAGAAAATGAAGGATCGAAATATTTAAGGTCTGTCGAATCGGATTCTTCGATACCTTTTAATATCTCTGTTATTAATGTAAAGGATTTTTGGTAAATCTTTTGAATCATGCTATTAATATTAGGAGGGCAAAAGTAGAAAAAAATTAAACCAAGACTTCAATAATCAAGAAAACCACCCCAAATCCCCCATTCCCCTCCAAAACCAAAATACCACTACACCCCCAACTTTTCATCCCTACAGCCCAAATCCTGAAAAAACACCCCTAATTCTCGTTTTCGCATCCCTTAGAATCGCCCTCTCAGCCCTTAGAATCATTCTCACCACCCTTAGAATCGTCCTCACCACCTTTAGAATCATACTCACGCTCCTTAGAATCCCAATCACACACCTTAGAATCCCAGGTTACTGCTTTATTATCGGAATCGCCAGTCTTAAAATTGCCCCGACCATCCTTAAAATGCCCCTCACCATCCTTAGAATCGTACTTTCGTCACTTAGAATCCCTTGGTTACACCTTTGGAATCCCATGGTCATCCTCTTAGAATCCCTTGGTTACACCTTTAGAATCCCATGGTCATCCTCTTGAAATCCATTGGTTACACCTTTAGAATCCCTTGGTTATCCTCTTGGAATCATTTGGACATCCTCTTGGAATCATTTGGTCATCCTAATATTTCCCTTATTGCTAATAAAAAATCAACATCATCCTCAAAATAGAATTCCCCAAAACCTTCTTTTTTCATGAAATAACACACACTTTCTCCCTTTCTGATAAAATCCCAAAATTTATTTTAAAAATAAATAAAACTTTTTTCAATCCCCATCAGTGTCATTCAATCCCTTTGATAGCACAAGTCTTGAAGAAATTTTAATCAAATAAAATGCCACCCGAAAAATATATATTTTCAATATCAGCCTCCAAAATTAGCAGGAGGAATATATGTTCCTACTTTTGCACCCTCAAAAAGAAATAAATAATATGAATAGACAAGACAAAGAAGGAAAAGCAATGCTGTTAGAAGTACAAAGTATCTTCGGACTTTATCCCAACATCGCCACCCAACGACCATCATCAGTTGGTGTCATGGGCGCAGTAACAACACAGGTAGAAAAAATCATTGCCGCCGCAGTAGCCGCAGGAACAGTAATATCAGGAGATACTGTCAACAAAGAAAATTTCTTCACCTCATTAGTTGAAGATTTATTCCTTGGAGCCTCTGCCACCAGCGGTTTCGCAAGCAAGCCAACTTTCGAGCAACCAATCCTGAAAGCTAAAGTTGATTTCTCCCTTTCACACATGCTAAACATTAATTACAATGAAATCGAAACCTTCGGAACCAACGTAATTAATGCAATAACCCCGGTAATCGGAAGCCTTACAGATTATGGCTATTTACCAGCCGATTTAACCCGCACCAATCTTGAATTCGCCGACTTCCTTGCAATTCAAAATGTTCCACAAACCGACATCACCAACCGCAAAACACAAAATTCAAACATTCATCCTTTTGTAAAAGAAGGAAAACGTCTCCTCGACGAAGCGATGGATCCAATCATGAACACCCTCATCAAATTAAATCCTGATGCCTTCAAAGCATATTACAATGCCCGCGTAATTCACCATTTCCCAAGCGGCACAACAGTTGCCGAAGGATTCGTTTACGGTCCCGATGGAGTAACACCGCTATATCTTGCCCTTGTAACTTTCCCATTACAAGGATTAACTGTAAGAACTAAATTAGACGGCAGCTATCGAATCCCATTATTTCCACACGGAGTAGCAACCCCAACAGCCACAATGACAGACTTCAATCCACAAACAGCCACTCCTTATGAAGTAAAACAAGGCAAAATCGTTCATCACAATTTTATCATGACAACGATTTAATAGAATAAAAAAGGATTAAAATTAAAAAGCCTCCGAAAGTAAAATTTCGGAGGCTTTCCCTTTTGAATTTAAACACTCTGCGCCTGCAACTTTTCCTTGATGAAAGGAGCGGTAACAGATTCCTTGCAATTAGCGAGGTTTTCGGGAGTGCCTTCAAAGACGATGTGCCCGCCGCCTTCGCCACCTTCAGGACCCATATCAATAACCCAATCTGCACATTTGATGACTTCAGGATTATGCTCGATAATCAAAACAGAATTTCCTTGAGCCATCAAGGCATCGAAAGCTTTCAGTAATTTCTTGATGTCATGGAAATGCAAGCCGGTAGTGGGTTCATCGAAAATAAAAAGAATATGATCAGAGTTATTTCCCCTTGCAAGAAATGAAGCAAGTTTAATTCGTTGTGCCTCGCCGCCGCTCAAGGTACTCGATGCTTGTCCGAGTTTTATATATCCCAGTCCCACCTCCGAAAGGTTGTTCAGTTTGCTGACGATTTTCTCTTCTGATGAATGCGGTTTGGCTTTCTTTTGGAATAATTCAATGGCATCATCCACGGTCAATTGCAGGAGTTCAGAAATATTCTTTTCCTGGTAAATGACATCTAATAATTCTTCCTTGAAACGCTTGCCATTACAAGCCTCACATACCAAATGAATATCTGCCATGAACTGCATTTCTATGGTTACTTCGCCCTCCCCCTGGCACATCTCACAACGCCCGCCATCCACATTAAATGAAAACCAGGCAGGCTTATAATTACGTGCCTTCGCCAATGGCTGGGCAGCATATAACTCACGGATTTCATCATAAGCCTTGATGTATGTTACGGGATTGGAGCGAGACGATTTCCCGATAGGATTCTGATCCACCATCTCGACATTGGTAAGGCTGGCAGTATCGCCGGTTATCTTATCCATCAATCCCGTTTGATCCATGATGCCGCCATACATTTTCTTCAAGGAAGTATATAAAACTTTCTTCACCAAAGAAGTCTTGCCAGAGCCTGAAACGCCCGTAACCACAGTCATTATATCCAATGGAAACTTAACACTGATGTTCTTTAAATTGTTTTCTCGCGCACCTTCTATCTTGATATATTTATTCCATTTCCTTCTTTGTCGAGGCACTTCGATGGTTTCAAAACCTTTGAGATATTTTGAAGTAAGACTATCGGTATCTTTCACCATTTCATCAAACGTTCCCTGGAATACCAACTCACCACCCTCTGTGCCAGCCAAGGGACCAATGTCAATCAATTGGTCGGCAGCACGCATGATTTCCTCATCATGTTCCACGACGATTACAGAGTTTCCAAGGTTCCTCAAAGACTTCAAAACCTTAATCAGTTTCTCGGTATCTTTTGAATGCAATCCGATGCTTGGTTCATCCAAAATATACATACTCCCCACCAAAGAACTACCCAAAGAAGTAGCAAGGTTAATACGCTGACTTTCCCCGCCTGATAGGGAGTTTGAGAGACGATTCAAAGTCAGGTATCCCAAGCCCACATCATTCATGTATTGAAGGCGGCTTTTGATTTCAGTCAATAATCTATCCCCAACTATCTGATCATATTCATTCAACTTTATTTTTTCAAAGAAGGGCAATAAATCCTTGCACGATTGAACCACAACATCCATAATTGATTTCCCTGCAATCTTAACATAAGATGCATCAGCCCTCAATCGAGAACCCCTGCAGTCCGGACAAACTGTCTTGCCACGATACCTTGAAAGCATCACCCGATATTGAATCTTGAAACTCTCTGCTTCCAGGAATTTAAAGAAGTCGTTTAAGCCCTGGAAGTATTTATTTCCTGTCCAGAGAAGCAGCTTTTCTTCTGCTGTCAAATCCCAATAAGGGCGGTGCAATGGGAAATCGAACTTAAAGGCATTCTGAACTAATTTATCATTCCATTCCTTCATCTTCTCCCCTCTCCAACATACGATGGCATTATCATAAATAGAAAGACTTTTATCTGGAATAATAAGGTTTTCATCAATGCCCACAACGGTCCCGAAGCCCTCACAAGTCCTACAGGCGCCATAAGGATTATTGAAGCTGAAGAGATGTACAGAAGGCTCCTCGAAGGTGATTCCATCCAATTCGAATTTATTGGAAAACGTTTTTATCTTCAATTTACCCTTCTTATCAATCAATTCCACAAGGCATTTTCCTTCTCCCTCAAAGAAGGCTGTCTGCAAGGAATCCGCTATCCTCGTTGCATTATCTTCATCGGATTTATCAATGACAAGACGGTCAATGAGGATGTTTATTTCCTCACCTTCGGTATTTGTTTTCTTGGTAACTTTAGAATTCTTTTTCTTTGAATCATTTGCTTTTATAAAGGTATCATCCTTTAATAAATCTTCAATCCTCTTAGTCTCCTTATTAAATTGAACTCTCGTAAAACCCTTTGCCAGCAAGCCTTTCAATTCATCCACCAAAGAACGGGTAGGCTTCTGAATCAAAGGAGAATAGATAAATATCTTCGTTTCTTCAGGCAATGCATTCAATTCATCTGTAACATCGGTCACCGTATCTCGCCTTACCAATTGATCTGAAATGGGAGAATAAGTCTTGCCAATACGAGCAAATAAAAGTTTCAGGTAATCATAAATCTCTGTCGAAGTCCCAACAGTAGATCGGGGATTGCGGGTATTTACCTTCTGCTCGATGGCAATGGCAGGCGCTATGCCTCGGATATAGTCCACATCAGGTTTATCCATCCGACCAATAAATTGGCGGGCATAAGAAGATAGGCTTTCGACATACCTGCGTTGCCCTTCGGCAAACAAAGTATCGAAGGCAAGAGAAGACTTACCGGAGCCAGAAAGCCCTGTTATCACCACCAATTGATTACGGGGGATTGCAACACTCAAGTTCTTTAAATTATGAACCCGAGCACCTTTGATAATGATATATTTCTTAGGGTCAAGGTCGTCTATATGTACTTTTGTAGTTTTCAAAACAGTATTATTTTTAAGGGTGCAAAGATACAACAAAGGTCTGAAGTTTAAGGCTTATATTGAACCTTAAACTTCAGACCCCTTAAACAATTAAACCTTAATTTTTTAGCGAATAATCACCACCTTCTGGTTGATAGTCTGCTTCGTCAATTGCAATTGAAGAGAATAAATTCCAGCCGGAATATGTGAGGTATTGATGTAAAACTTACCACCCGAACTTGTACCAACACTATTGGTATAAACTACAGAACCCAAAACATTTATCAATGAATATTTGATATTATCAGTCTTCATCAAGTTAATATCAAGGGTCAGATTATCGGTAGCAGGATTAGGCATAATATTCAAACTTTTCAGATTTGGCATATCACTAACTCCATTCATCAGGCATCCATTAGAATTAAGAAATTGCTGACGAACGCCATTCAAAGCAGCCATCATCCGTGCAGTCTGGCAGGTAGCAAACATATTCATACAGGCATCATCGGTATAATCCATATAGACCTCATACATGTCGCCATTAGGTCCGTTATTGCAACTTACTTGCTGACCAGAAGGGCATCCGAAAGTAGGACCATTCTGATAAGGAGTATCATAACAATTGTCAGAACAAGTGCAGCAACTGCCGCCACCCATTCCCCAAGGGTGCATATCGTTTAGCCAGTGTCCTACTTCATGGGTAGTAGTTCTCCCTAGGTTATAATGAGAAAGCAGGGTATCGGGATACACCCCTCTTCCGAAAGCACGGGTAGTAACAACAACTCCATCACTATAATCAAGATTACCGGTAGGATATTGACCAATTCCTAAATAACCCTCACCTATACAACCCACCCAAATATTCAAATAACTATTCGGATCCCATGCCGTATCACCGCCGAAAGCAGGCATTTTTATTGTATCAGCACCAATACACTGAATGTTAGTTTCGACCCTCGTTATGCCGTTCGTCCAGTTACCTGCAGGATCGCGAGACGCAAGACAAAAATCAAACGGAACACTTGAAGCATATTGTTTGAAATAAGAAGGCGTGTTTACACTATCCGCATTCCGCCGGTTATAATCTTCATTCAAAACATCAATTTGTGATTGAACCTGAGCATCCGAAATATTCTCGGTAGGGTCGCCCGAATACCAGACAACATGCACCACAACAGGAATCGTAATCCTGTATTTCATTTCATAATGCGGATGATTAGCGATCCAAAGCTGGGTTTCATATTCGATAGAATCCATCCTTTGTTGCAAAGTCGGATCGGCAGCCAGCATCTTAGCGAGATGCTCATCAGCACCACATCTGATGGTGTCTTGAGCATTCGATACAAATGCGGCAATCAGAATCACCAGTGAAAATAAGATTATTTTTTTCATTTTATAAGTATATAATTTTTCATTTTACGGGTACAAAATTAGGGAATTTTTATGAGATGAACAAATTTTTAATGAAAGGCAGCCTAAGACCAATTACTATTATGGAGCGTCCTCTGCCATCTCCCACCCCACCAAAATCCACCCATGTATGAGTGGGGCTGGAGGCAGTATCAGTGCCGCTGTCACCAAAATTCCATCGGTAAGACTGACCATTAATGGTAGTGTTGTCAAACGCTATTGTCAAGGGATTGCAGCCAGACAATGGAAGGGCAGAGAAGGCAGTAGTAACGACAGGTATGGTATCTATAATAATTGAATTAAGGTGCAACGTGTCATTGCAACCATTGGAAGAATAACCTATCAATGTAACCTGGTAAGTGCCATGATTGGAATAAAGATGCGAAGGGCTGATGGATTGCGATGTTCCGCCATTACCAAATGACCATAAATAGGAGGTAACACCGATAGCAGAATCAGCGGTGAATTGCACATTCAGCGGGTAACAGCCTGGAAAGGGATTAGCCTGGAAAGCAAGGTGGGCGGAGGGAGAGACATGGATATAATTTGTGATGATGGTGGTATCGGCACCAGTGCCACAAGCAGCATTATTAATAGCTATCAACGACATTGTGAAATATCCGGTATCAGTATAAGTATAGGTAGGATTCATGAGACTGCTTGAAGCATTATCTCCGAAGTCCCAGATGAAGTTGGTACCATTAATGGAAGTATTATCAAAGGTGACCATCAATGGCTTACAACCATTGAGCGGAGATGCCAGGTCCCATCTGCATTCCCTCGCTTTCATCGCTTAACAGTGTTCTTAATTATGCACATCACGACTTCCTTTATATGTGTGCAAAAGAGGATTTCTCCGGCTATCACAACTTCGCAAAGACGCTCGCCGAGCATCATCTGAATTCCAAGAGATATACTGCAGAGTTGAAGCGTATGAATATTCATTAGAGTTTTTCGAAAAATAAAAAAAAGGGGAACGCAGATGACGCAGATTGCTTATGAAAAGATTTGATTTTTCATTTAACCCAATAAAATCTTATCTTATCATAAGCAATCTGCGTCATCTGCGTTCCCCACTTCTTTAAACATAATCCATTTCACGAAGAAGCCTATTCATATTAGCCTTCATTTCAAGTGTCATAAGAACTAGTTTAGAATACGCCTACCTTAATTCTTGAAGATTCGAATTCTCCTTTTGCCAATTCTACATTAATCTTTATTAACTATATGTTAAGTTTCTTCATAATCGTATCAATCCACATGGATTAATGCGTTTGTGGATCCACAAACACATTAATCCATGTGGATTTTGGTTAATGTTAAAGGAATTATGCTAAAAACATCTGTCTCGACGTGTTTGTTGATCCACAAACACATTAAACCATGTGGATTTTGGTTAATGTTAAAGGAATTTTGGTGAATCCATCTGTCTTGACGTGTTTGTGGAACAACAAACGCATCAAACCATGTGGATTGATGCGTTTGTCGAACCGCGACCGTAGCAAAACACTTTTTTCATCTTAACGAAGGCTTGTGGAATATTCCAAGACACTTGGATCACTTTGGCGATGGTTTCGGGAATGAATTGCGACTTCTGAAATAGGTTATTCCCAATGACCTGAATCATTGGAGACATCTGATTTCATGCACTCCTATTATATAGATATGCCGAAAGCGTGGGATTTCTTGGGATAGCCTTATCGTTGGACGATGGGATAATCAGAATCCTGCTCAAATAAGATCATTGAGAATTTGATTTGATTTTAATCTGCTCATTTTCCTAATCGATTAAAATGCAAAGAATCTTCAGTAAAAATGATTTTGATTAAAGCTTTGGAAAAAAAAGTTAATACAAAGGATACAAGGATTTCCACAAAGGAAAAAATGTGCATATTAAATGAATGAAGGATTCCGCAAAAGGAAGGCACGAACAGCATGTATCATATTTTTATTTTTGTAAAGGAAAAAGTTTTACAAATTCTGAGAGTACGGATGAATTCGCCAGATGAAATTCGTGAAGGAATGTGGTGTAATGCGAACGGATAAAATCAATTTAGGAAATAAGTATGGATGGCGAAGCGTGATATATAAGGAAGAAATAACAGGATCAAGATTTGGGTTCATGAATACCGCACTTCCCAAATCCTTCAAAGACTCCTAATCCGAATAAAGCGAAATCATATTTCACAGGGTCGTTCTTGTCAAATGTCTTAAGACGATCCGTCAATTCAAGGACTGCCTTCCAATCATTTTGCTTCCTGTCTAATAGTCCCAAAGCCCTTGCCACCCGCCCCGTATGGACATCCAATGGACATGCTAACACAGAAGGTTTGATATCCTTCCACAAACCAAAATCAACACCTGTTTTGTCTTTTCGAATCATCCATCTCAGAAACATATTTATTCTTTTGGAGGAGGAGTTTTTATCAGGATCGGAGAAATGCTTTTCGGTTCTCTGTAAAGTATTCAATTCAAAGAATGCCTTCCTGAAAGCCCTTATTCCAGGCTGAATGTCAGCATCTTTCTTTGAAATGGATGAAGAGAATATCTGATGAATTCCCCCATGATTCGCATAGATGTTTCGCAGCGAAGTGATAAAGCAATGACAATCTCTGCCATTGAAAGTCCGGTAAACAAATTGTCGTAATGGCTTTATCTCCTTGTCGGAATGATGTAGAATAAATTGATGCGGAGAGTTATCCATCATCCCCATTAATTTCCTGGCAGACTTGATAATAGAGACTCGCTGTCCCCAGGAAATAGTCGCCGTCAGGAATGCCGCAATCTCAATATCCTCAACCCTTTCAAAGCAATGAGGAATAGAGATGGGGTCGTTCTCGATAAAACTGATTTGATTGTATTGAAGATACTTCTCTTCCAGAAAATCATAAAGTTCTTCATTGGAAAAAGTCATGGAATAAGAAATCAGAATCTCTTAAAGAAGTTCCTTACCTGTCATTTCATCAGGCTTCTTAATTCCCATTATTTTAAGAATCGTAGGAGCGAGGTCGCACAGTTTTCCATCATTAATCTTGTTGAAATCCTTATCAATCAATATCAACGGAACAGGATTGGTAGTGTGTGCAGTATTGGGCGAGCCATCTTCATTAATCTTATAATCTGCATTGCCATGATCAGAAGTTATCAGGAAAGAATATCCTTCCATGGTCCCTGCTTCGACAACTTCCTTGACACATTTATCAACTGTCTCAACAGCTTCCACCACAGCATTGAAGTTGCCCGTATGCCCCACCATATCAGCGTTTGCGAAGTTAAGACATACGAAATCTACGTCGCCTTTCAGCAACTCTTTCACGATGGCATCTTTCACTTCGAAGGCACTCATCGAAGGCTTCATATCATACGTCGCCACCTTCGGCGATGGAATCATAATCCGCTGTTCACCCTCGAAAGGCTGCTCCCTTCCACCTGAGAAAAAGAAGGTAACATGAGGGTACTTCTCAGTCTCTGAAATCCGAATTTGTTTCTTGTTATCTAATGAAAGAACCTCTCCCAAAGTCTTCTTCAAATCATCCTTCTCAAAGAGAATCTTTACCTTCTTAAAAGTATGATCATACAAGGTCATCGTGATATAATCAAGAGCAATCGAATGCATGTCATAATCCGGAAAGTCTTGCTGCGTCAATGCCATCGTGATCTCCCGACATCGGTCAGTACGGAAGTTGAAACAGATAACAACATCATCTTCTTTGATAGTTGCTAATGGCTGGTTATTATCATCCACCACAACGATGGGTTTAATGAATTCATCAGTGACATTATTGTCGTAAGAATCCTGAATAGCAATGGCAGCATCCTTAGTATTCATGCCCCTTCCATGAACCATTAGATCGTAAGAAAACTTTATCCGTTCCCAACGTTTATCTCTATCCATAGCATAATACCTTCCTATCACGGACGCAACTTTACCGGTAGTATTTGCAATGTTATCCTGCAGGTATTTAATATATTTAATACCACCATTCGGGTCCGTATCACGACCATCCATGAAGGCATGAATGAAGACCTTGTCATCCAAACCATGAGCCTTAGCGATCTTGCAAAGAGCTATCAAATGATCTACATGAGAATGTACTCCTCCATCAGAAACCAAGCCCATGAAATGAACGCTCTTACTATTTTCCTTGGCATATTTGAAGGCATCAAGCAATACCGTATTAGTATCAAGAGTCTTCTCTTTAATAGCCTTATTTATCTTCACCAAATCCTGATAAACCACCCTTCCGGCACCGATATTCAAATGCCCCACTTCAGAATTTCCCATCTGTCCATCGGGCAATCCTACATTCTCTCCCGAAGCCAGAAGCTGCGAATGAGGATACTGTTTCATCATGCTGTCAAAGAAAGGAACATGCGCATGAGTGATGGCATTTGCCCTCGAATCAGGAGCTATTCCCCAGCCATCCATAATGATGAGGACTACTTTTTTATTGTTATTCATCTTCGTCTTTCTAAGGTTGCAAAGATAAGAAACATATCGTGTTTGGTAGGGAGAATAATCATCATCGTTTTGTTGCAGCTCCCCAAAAAGGTCGCTATCACAAAACGATGACAACAATTGACAATGGATAATTGACAAATGACAACCACAAAATATCAATCGTTTTCTGCCATGATAATCTGCCATAATGAAGTATAGCTCGCTCTCGTGCCTTTAAAGGGGCTGTTTTGAAGGTTCCACTCTTTCAAAACCCCTAAAACAGCTTCAAAAGGAGGAATTAAAAAGAGTGCCTCTCTAATAATGGCTTATTTGAGGCTTAATATTGTATTTTAATAAGTACCAGAACTTAGTTTTATTCTAAAACAAACCTATGCAGTCAAAAATAATGTAAATAAGTCGTGCTGAAAAACGTACTTATAGGTTAGATTTTCCTTAATGTTGCATGGTTTCACGATTCCATTAAGCATTATCCATTATTCACCTTTGCAGAAGGTTTTTACATTTAAAAAGACCTTTAGTGATGCTGCAATTCAAGGAATTCATTCTGAAATTCCATAAAAAGATAATTTAAACTATTTGTTGTAAGCTTCAACAATCTGACGAACGAGCCTGTGTCTTACCACATCACTGGAATCAAGGTAAATGAAGTCTATACCTTTGATATTCTTTAATAAATCAACTGCCTGTATCAATCCTGAAGGTTGGCTTTTTGGAAGGTCAATTTGAGTAACATCACCGGTAATAATAAACTTTGCCGAAGGACCCATGCGGGTAAGGAACATCTTCAATTGGCTCTCGGTAGCATTCTGGGCTTCATCAAGAATCACGAAAGCATTATCCAAAGTCCGACCACGCATGAAGGCTAATGGCGCGACTTCTATGATGCCATTCTCAATGTAAGTCTTGACCTTTTCGCCGGCAATCATATCATATAAGGCATCATATAAAGGACGAAGATAAGGGTCAATCTTTTCCTTTAAATCACCAGGAAGGAAGCCGAGATTCTCACCAGCTTCCACAGCAGGACGACAAAGAATAATTCTCTTAATCTCCCTGTTTTTCAAAGCCCTTACCGCCAATGCTACTGCGGTATAGGTCTTGCCAGTACCAGCAGGACCAATGGCAAAAACCACATCATTCTTTTCAGATGCCTCGACCAATTTCCTTTGATTGATGGATTTGGCTTTAACAAGCAAGCCATTCTGTCCATAAACCAGGACATCATTGGTAGCCTGCTGTTCCATGACGACCTCTCCATTTTCTTTCTTTAATAGAAGCTTCAAGGTACCTTCATTCAAGCCTCCATATTTATGGAAATGTTCTATCAACAGATTGATTTTATCCTTAAACTCATTGATAGAGGCTTCCTCGCCAACGGCTTTGATTTCATTGCCTCTTGCTATCAGCTTTAGATCGGGGAAGTTGCGTCTAATGATCTCTAAGTTCTCATCATTGATTCCAAAAAATTCTATCAGGTTAACCGATTCTATCGGTATGATTATTTCTCTCAAATTGGTTTATTTTTGCTCTTGGTTTATATGAATATAATATCTATATAGTAACGATATTCGGGATTATGTAGTATTGCATTTCTGATTATTAATATTGATTTAACACAAGAAAGAGGCATAAAGGTATAGGGCATAAAGGTATAAAGGTTTAGCGTTATTGAATTTATTAATAAATATTTTTTCTGTTGTTTTCTCATATACTTTATACACTTATACCTCTATACTTTTATACCCTTAAACCTCGATACCCTTATTCCTTTATACCCCTATTCCCTTATCCTTTATTATTTTTATCTAATTTTGCACCGTCTTAATTCGGGCAAATTAACAAAAAAGATTTCACAAATTTACATCTTAATAATAGTATAAAATCCAACATGGCAATCATAACGCTCACTACCGATTGGGGGACGAAAGATCCTTTTGTTGCCATGATTAAAGGCATCATTCTTTCTCAGTTTCCGGATGCTAAGGTCATTGATATCAGCCATGAAGTGTCGCCATTTGATTATATTGAAGCGCATTATATTCTCAAGAATTCTTATCCTTATTTTCCAAAGAATACCATCCATATTATCGGTATGGAAGACCATTTTAATGAGAATGATACTAACCCTCTTTGCATCCATTTTAAGGAGCATTATTTCCTTGGGAATGATACCGGAATCTTTTCTTTGATGTTTGGAAAATTGGAAGATGGTATAGTGGAAATTGATATTTCATCTTTAGAAAACAGGACATTTATTGTGCGTGATGTATTAGTGAAAGCAGCCATACACTTAGCTAAAGGAGGACAATTGGATGATTTGGGCGAAAGAAAAGCCAGTCTCGTAGAAAAAATTATTCCTGAGGCTGCTTATGAGCATAACAGCATAAGGGGATATGTTACATACATTGATAATTTTGGGAATCTTATTACTAATATCTCTGAAGAATTATTTGGCAGAGCACGCGAGGGACGGCGATTCACGATATTACTCAAGACCCATAATCATTATATTAAAACTATCAGTAATTCGTACAATCATGCTAAAGATAATACCATGATCGCCTACTTTAATTCCGAAGGGTTTATAGAGATTTCGATGGGAATGGATAAGGCTTCGAAGATGCTTAACATGCGTTTTGGAGATTCAATAAGAATAGAATTTGATGTTGATTCGAACCGATAGAATCAATTAGGAATTAGGAATTAGGAATTAGGATTAATAGAATATGATAATTAGAATCGTTAAGATGACCTTTGAACCTGCACAGGTAGAGACTTTCCTGGCTTTATTCAATGCTTATAAAGCAAAGATTGAAGCTTCGGAAGGATGTTCTAAACTGATGTTGCTTCAAGACAAATCAGCCTCCAATATTTTCTTTACTTACAGTGAATGGGACAATGAGGAATCACTGAATAAATATCGCTATTCCGAGCTATTCAAAACAGTGTGGGGACAGACGAAAATATTATTCAAAGAGAAGGCGGAAGCATGGAGCTTAACTCAATTAGGAATTAGGAATTAAAAATTAGGAATATGAAAATAAATAAAGACATATTGTATGGAATCATAAGCGGTGCCTTGGTTTGTGCATTCACGATGATAGAATATTTGATGGGCTATCATAATGCAAAGATCGCTGATGGAAGGTTTCTTAACCTGCTTGGAAATCTTATCCCGGTAACGGTAATTGCCATTGCGATTCTTTATAAGAAAAAGAATGACGGCGGCTTTCTTGAGTTGAAAGATGGAATGAAAACAGGCATCATTATTTCCTTTTTTACGGGGGTCATTACCACTGCCTTCATGATGATTTATAACAATTATATCAACCCTGAATACCTACAGATTTCATTCGATTACCAGATAAAATTATTAACCGAAAAGGGTTATTCGCCGGATGATATTGCCAAGTTCAAAGAAGGCTTTGATGCCAGTCAGAAACTCGGAGCTCAATTGGTTGCGGGCTTGCTCTGGACACCACTTTTGGGTATGTTGCCTTCCTTGGTTATTACTTTGATATTAAGGAAAAACAGACCTTAAACTTAATTCGGGAAGGTGATTTCATAGCGACCGGCAGTGGTCAAATTCAGATTTTCTACCATGAAATATCGGTAAGACATATTCCCAAAAAGAGAACGTGCAAAAGACATTGTTTGTCCGGCAGGAACAGTAACAAAAATACCTTTCGCTTCACCTGGTTTGCGAACTACGAAGAAGTTTAAATCAACTGTTCCGTGATTAATGATTTCGATTACTTCATCAGCCAGGCGGGTGCGTACTGCAATATCGTCAATGGTATGCGCCAAAATATTTTTAGTGATGATATTTTCTTCCGGTTTTCTCATCAATTCGGCATGGTCAATATACAATGCAAGAATGCTTTCATTGGCTCCATATTTATGTACCAATTCGCCATAAATTTTGAAGATAATATCGCCATAAGTATCGTATTCGCTCACAAGATTAGAGGCAGAAGTCTTGGTGCCTGTTTTATTCTGTCCGAGGGCAAAAGCGGCACCATGAGCAATGCCATATTTGGCAGCCATTGCAGCCATAATTGTCGCCAGCAATGGGTATGCCTCCATCCTGTCAATGATGGCTGCCAATTCGATCAATTGATCGTCCGCAGAACCCTTATGCAACAGCCTGTGCCCATTCACAAATATGGCTGCATACTCATAAGTTCCCTTCAAATAAAAACCCTGAATTCCAATATCCCAAACAGCTAAATCATGGCTATGAATTTCGCCCATGATTTTATTCTTCAACACCACCGAACCATGCTGTGCGCCGGGGGCAGTCTGGCGGACTAAATAATCATCCTTATAATTATTTCGAAAAGGGGTAAATTCTATCAAAACCTCATTGATAAACGGGTCGTCGGAATTCTCGGTTAAGGCGATAAACATATACTCGCCCACACGACCCAATTTTATTTTGCTGCCCTGGCACCGGCTCGTGATGCCATTATTAAAAAGATGAAAATTGCTCATATAATTTCTTTATAAAGGTTTATTTTAAATATCTATTGGGCGCAAAGATACTTTAATTTAATCCTAAAAGGGCAAGATGATTTTGGAATGGCTTATTTTCGGGAGGAATAATAGCCTCTTGCTTTTTGAAATCAGGATGCCGAAACCCTTTTGAATGGGCAGGAATGAAAGAATTACAGCACCAAAAGAGTCTTGGATATAATTACAAATGTAAAAGGTTTCAAGACTTGATATTTGGAGGCATTTACAAATGTAAAAGGTTTTAAGACTCGATATTTGGAAGCATTTACAAATGTAAAAGGTTTCAAGACTCGATATTTGGAGGCATTTACATAAGTAAAAGGTTTCAAGACTCGATATTTGGAGGCATTTACAAATGTAAAAGGTTTCAAGACTCGATATTTGGAGGCATTTACATAAGTAAAAGGTTTCAAGACTTGATATTTGGAGGTATTTGCATAAGTAAATTGGTATAACACTAATTCCTTCCCCAAAAACCAAAAACGCACTCCCTTATAAACATGCTTTTTGGAAGGAAAAGTTTTATTAAAAGAAATAATTTATAAATTTGCGGTGAATAAAATAATAATGTGATGATGAGAAAGGTACTTTTAATAATAACGATTATCCTATTAACCATTAACGGGTATGCCCAAACTCAATTATGGAGCATGGCATCCGATGGTGGAGCATTTCTACATTATGGAACAATTTTTAAATTAAATTTAGATGGCAGTGGATTCTTCGTTGTCCATAGTTGTGATTTTCCTACAAGTGTAATTCCAGAGGCAAGTTTGATTTACTTGCCTAATGGGAAAATATATGGAATGACAAATGAGGGAGGTGGAAATCCTGATGTAGGAACTATATTTAGTATTGATCCTGCTACAAATATTTATAGTGAACTCTATATTTTTAATGATAGTTTAGGAAATGGATATGCTCCATTTGGTAGTTTATTGTATTCAAACAATGGTAAATTATATGGTTTGACGATAGAAGGTGGAGCTGGTTATGGAGTAATTTTCAGTTTCGATATTTCTACTAATACTTATAACACATTAATTGAGCTTGATTCCAACAAAGGAATATATCCAGATGGCAGCCTTATTCAAGCCTCAAATGATTCATTATATGGAATGACAGAGGAAGGAGGTACAAATGGTTATGGAGTAATTTTTAGTTATGACATTGTTTCTAATTCCTATACAGTACTGCATAACTTCGATTCAGTTTCTGGTCTTGATCCATTAGGAGATTTACTACAAGCTACTGATGGGAAATTATATGGAATGACTTGGGAAGGGGGATTAAATTATGGTGTTTTATTTAGTTATGATATTTCAACCAATATTTTTACTGTTTTGCATAATTTTGATAGTACAACAGGTAACGTTCCTTCTGGAAATTTAATTCAGGCATTAAATGGGAAGCTATATGGCTTGACTACAGATGGAGGAATTTATGATAAAGGAACATTATTCAGTTTTGACCTATCAAATAATATATATTCAAAACTTATTGACTTTAATGGAATAAATGGATGGTGGCCAGAAGGTAGTTTGTTTCAAGCATCAAATGGATTGCTATACGGAATGACTGTAGTTGGAGGAATTTATGATGATGGAGTGATATTTAATTACAATCCTTTAGATTCGGTATACACCAAGCTAAGAGATTTGGATACTTTGGATGGATTCAATCCAAACAAATCATATTTTATAGAAGTTCGGAATGCAACAAGCATCCCTCAAACAACTTCCATTCCCCCCGCCATCTCCCTCTACCCCAATCCCAACAACGGCACCTTCACCTTATCCTATCACTTAAATCAATTAGGAATTAGGAATTATCAATTAGAAATAACAGATATCACCGGCAGAACCCTTTACTCCTATAGTATAGACAAAATGTCAATTGTCAATTTTCAATTGTCAATTCCCCTAAGCAGCGGCATTTACTTCTGGCAGCTATTGAATGATGGAGCCATAATAGGGAATGGGAAGTTGATGATAATTGGCAATTGAAATCTTGTAAATGGCATTAATTTCCGCTGAAGGAGATACTAATTCGATCATGGATCCCTTGATTTAATTTTTTTAAGCATTTCTTGAAGAATGCTTAAACTCTCCTGAAATATTCCTAATTTTGCAGACGGAAAGATGAATAAATATTTATAACTTTATTAACAATAATACTAAATGAGACTATTGAAAGATGCAGCAGGGCATGTATTGTCCATGATTTTACTGACCGGAATTTTATTGACATCGAATGGAAGCTTACAAGCTCAAACTACATACCCCGGAACTGTCGGATATGAGGAGTCGGGAGTTACCGTAAACTATTCGGATATGGTGCAATATGAAGCCACCCATCCCGAAACAGGAATTAAAAACCCTTTGAACCCTTTGAAACATAGTAATGTCCCTGAATCAGAATTCAGACATGGAGATTTGAATGTGAACAAGGTTAATTCTTCACCGGATTTATCGAAATCATTAACCCACAGGATGAAAAGCAATAATCTTCCATCCCCCACACCTGATACGACCTTTGAAGGTATTGCCAGTAATGGAAATGACATACCTCCGGATACCTACTCTGCAATAGGACCTAACCAGGTAATGATTACAACGAATTCGGACGTTAAGTTAACAAGTAAAACCGGTACTCAACTGGCTACCCCTGTTTCACTTACGAGCTTTTGGTCTGCTGTTGGAGGATCACTAAGTTGCTTTGATCCGAAATGTGTTTATGATCCATATTCGGACAGGTTTATCGTTACTGCTTTATCACTTGATATTACTAATAATTCCAACTCTTATTTATTGGTAGGTGCTTCAGCCACAAATAATCCTACCGGTGCCTGGCATTTATTTAAAATCGTTATTGATGCTACGAATCAAACCTGGCTTGACTATCCCGAACTTGGATTTAATAAAAACTGGATTGTGGTAAATGGGAATTTATTTAGCAGCTCACCTTCGAATTTCATGAATGCTGATGTTTTTATATTTAATAAAGCAAATATCCTGGCAGGCACTAATGCCCAACATACTTTGATAAATAATCTCACTAATGATTTTTCTGTTTGTCCACTTTTCACATTTGATTCAACGATCAATGACATGTATTGTGCAGAGGCTTATAACGGGACTTCGGCTGCTATATCATTATTCAAAATAACAGGAACTCCTACCTTGCCGTTATTTAGCCTTATAACTACCTTGAACGGAGCTATTCCCTGGGCTTCTTCAATAAATACCACAGGTGCCGATGCCGGTCCCCAAACAGGGACAGCCCATAAAATTGATTTGGATGATGATAGGATTTCCAGCGGAGTTTACAGGAATCATTCAATATGGTTTTCACATAATGCTTATCTTCCGGCAAGTGCTCCTACGAGATGTTCTATAGAATGGTGGCAAGTGGACACTCTTGGAAATATAATTCAAAATGGTTTGATAGACGACCCAACGAGTATAGATACCTTTTTTGTGTATCCTTCTATAGCCGTCAATCAGGCGAATGATGTTGTGGTAGGATATTCTATGCTGGCTTCTAATATGTATCCAAGTGCCGCTTATTCCTATAGAGCCGCTTCGGATTCCTTAAGCACAATGCGGTTGCCTTATATCTTCAAGCACGGAACAACTTATTATTATCAAACCTTAGCAGGACCTAATAATCGTTATGGAGATTATTCCTCAACCTCTGTTGATCCTTCCGATAATCAAACCTTTTATACTCATCAGGAATATCCTTTTAATACTACAACCTGGGCAACCTGGATAGCAAAGATTTATCAATGCAATGTAGCACCATCGGCACCTGTCCTTGGACCCAATTCTGCCTGCAATACCGGAACCACTACCTTTTATGTAAACCCGGTACCCTATGCTACTTCATACACATGGACAGTTTCAGGAACAGGCTGGAGTGGATCAAGTACGACAGATTCCATTGCAGTTACTGCTGGTTCAGGTAATGGGATTATAAAGGTAATAGTTAATAATCCTTGTGGAGCTAGTATCGCTGACTCTGTTATTATAAATTCGGCAGCCTCTCCAATAACTATTGCACCAGCATCTATTACATATACACCTCCATTATGTCAGGGAACTACTGTTTATTTTTATGCAACACCCATTAATGGAATTACAGATTATAGATGGGGAATAGTTTCTGGAACCGGATGGGCTGGTACAAGTATCGTTGATTCTATCGGTTTATTTGTCGGATCAGTACCATTAACGGTTGCAGTTGCAGGTGTAAATGGGTGTGGTGCTGGTCCAAATGATACTTTAATTGTAATGCCTGCCCCACTTTATACTTCAACATTTTCTCTTAGTAACGTAACACCTATTCAAACCCAGGTTATTACTGTTACTTATACTGGAAATGCTCCTTCATCAGCGACCTATAATTGGTCTTTTGGTACCTCAGGAACAGGAACACCAGGAAATCCCTTTCAAGGTCCTCAAAGTGTTTCATGGACTGCTATTGGCGTAAAGCATATTACTCTGACAGTGGTGGATAGTGGCTGTGCATCATCTCAATCATCTCATGTGGCAACCGTTGGAGCGTCTGGAATTAATGAAATAAATGCTACCCCGCTTGACATTCAGGTTTATCCCAACCCAAGTGATGGAAATTTTAATCTCAACTTTAAGGACATTAAACATGGAGAATTAAATATTCAGTTAATAGACATTCTCGGTCAAATAGTTTACAATGAAGATATAATGCCTGCCACATCCACTTTTTCTAAAACCCTTGCGGTAAGCAAACTTCCGGCAGGAATTTATTGGATTAATATAAAAGGTAATGACACCTATTTTACCGATAAAATCATTATTAAATAATTATTTCTTATAAGAACTACTGTTAATTTCAATTGCTTTTAAACGGGTTTTTATAAATATTTTAATTAGAATAAGTTTAAAGTAATTTTGTCATTACAAATAAAATTTGCATCT
>JABDAW010000010.1 GCA_013288905.1 Bacteroidota bacterium
AACCTGAAACAATACCCCGTTTTTCTAATCCGTTTTGTACCGCCTCTTCCATAATGGTTCTTACGATATAAACTGTGGTTTGGAATAAATCAGCCGTTGTCTTTTGTACCTTTATTTTTAACAAAGCTAAGATAATATACTTTGCAAATAGTAATGTGTAGCCTTTCATTGAATTGGCAAAAGTGGGTTGAATGGTTTTGACTTTATGCTCCTTGTCAATGTAGCGGGGCAAACGGCATATAATATAACAGCGGTATTGGAACCACCCTAAGTGTTGCCATGTCCTTTCTGGTGCTAAATCATATAACCTATATTGTTCGCCAGATTCAGAATAATATCCCTTATTATATTTAATGTTTATGGTAATCGTTTCTTCCTCATCGTCCTTTTCCAAAGACTCAATAGAATAATCATCTCCCAGATTTAACATCTCCGCTACGAACTTTTTAAAATCGTTTTCTGCCATGTTCCGAATAGTTTACTTAAAGCCGCAAATTTAGATGATTTTATCATTCTCCATTAAAAACTTACTTAAGCCACTTTTTTATTGTTCAGGAACCGATAAGTTGCCTTTGTTGCAGCCTTATTGGAGTTCGCCCTTCGAATGCTGACGGTAGTGGTTTTTTCAAAGGAACGACACACCAAAAGCCCCTTTTTTCCAGTCGTTTATCTCCAAAACGACCGGCAAAATCACAGGTGGTAAGTTGAATTGTATTCATGAAGCAAAATTCGTATTTTAATACCTCGCCTGAACAACCTAAACTGTAAACTTATCAAATGCTAATTGTTAATTCAAAGGAGATGTGGGTACACGGTAGATATTATATAGCTGCTTTTTTTGAAAAGTTTTCATGGGGAATAAAAGACCTTTGAAATATCGGATGGCTATAACGCAAGATTTCATAAGTTTGCAGCCTGATAAAATAATAGTCTAAGACCTGATAAATCATTCATGAAGAAAAATAGAATCACCTTGATCATCTTTTTGCTGCTTGCTTTTGCAGCCATAATTTTAGTATTGACGAATAGAAAAGGAACTATCAAAGAGTCATTAAAAGATTTTGCGGTGAAGGATACCGCTTCGATTACTAAGATTTTTATGGCTGACAAAAGCCCCTCGCAAGTAACGTTAACAAGGGAAGCTGCCGGGCAATGGACCGTGAATGGGAAATTTGCGGCACGGAATGATGCCATGAAAACACTTTTGGAAACAATCAATCAAATTGATGTCCGCGCACCGGTTGCTAAATCGGCTTATAATAATGTCATCAAAGCCCTCTCGACTTCTGGAATGAAAGTTGAAATTTACAGTAAAGACAAACATTTGAAAACTTATTATGTCGGCGGCTCGACACAGGATAATATGGGTACTTTCATGATGATTGAGAATTCCAGTACGCCTTTTGTCACCTACATTCCAGGCTTCAATGGCTATTTAACTACTCGCTATTTTACTGAAGAAGATTTATGGAGAGACCGCACCGTTTTTAATTATTATCCCGATGAAATCACAAATATCTTTGTGGAATATCCTAATAAGGATAGAAAATATTCCTATAAAATAGATGCAAAAACTTTTACGGCATACAGCGGTGATGAAAAGGAAAAACCAATTGTTGACACAGCTAAAGTCTCCACAATTGTCGGGCTATTCAAGCATGTCAACTTTGAAGGTTTTGCAAATGGAGTGCCCCAACAAACCAAGGATTCTATATTAGCAACCAATCCAATTGCGATAATCACTGTTGTTGATAACAAAGGCTCGAAGGATATGATTAAAGCATATCTGAAAATGCTGAATAAAAAAGATTCGGTGATTGTTGATGATAATGGAAAACCCTTGAAATATGATATTGACCGAATGTTTGCATTGATTAATAACGGGAAGGATTTTGTGGTCATACAGCATTATGTTTTTGATGCCATCATGGTCTCCTTTGATTATTTCAAAAAGTCTGTTGGCAAGAAACCCAAAGTTTAATTTATCAACAATTGATTTTGGATTCGTTTTAATAATATATCTTTGCACCCCAAATAAAAATTTAAACTATGAAATTTATTGTATCCAGCGGGCTTCTTCTGAAGAACCTTCAAACCATAAGCGGAGTGCTGAATTCCAACACTCCATTGCCAATCTTAGAGAACTTTCTTTTTGATATTAATGATGGCGAATTGATCATTTCTGCATCCGACCTTGAAACAACAATGACTACAAAGATGAATGTGGAAGCGAGGGAAAATGGGAAGATCGCTATCCCTGCCAGCATACTTTTGGAGACTTTGAAAACCTTTCCTGAAATGCCTTTGACATTCACTTTTAGTACTGATAATTTCTCTATCGAATTAAGCTCTGATTATGGGAAATACAGTCTCTCCGGTCAGGATGGAGAAGAGTTTCCACGCGTTCCTGAAATTGATGATGTGAAGACCTTGGAGATGCCTACCGGCGTACTTTCTGATGCTATCGTGAAAACTGTTTTCGCAACTGGGAATGATGAGTTGAGACCAGTAATGACAGGGGTGTTTTTTCAAATAGGATTAGATAATATTACCTTCGTTGCCACAGATGCCCATAAGTTAGTTCGTTACCGAAGGAATGATTTGAAATCAACCGTTGAAACTTCTTTTATTTTACCAAAGAAACCTTTGAATCTTTTGAAGAATGCGCTTCCTTCAGAGGACACTAAGGTGAATATCAATTATAATAATTCCAATGCTTTCTTTTCCTTTAATAATATCACTTTAATATGTCGGTTGATTGATGGTAGATACCCGAATTACGAAGCCGTCATTCCACAAGAGAATCCTAATAAATTGACTGTTGATCGTCAGACTTTTTTAAGTTCAATAAAGCGCGTTTCTATTTTCTCAAATAAATCAACGCACCAGGTTCGTTTGAAGATTACAGGCAGTGAATTACAGGTTTCTGCTGAAGACCTTGACTTTGCGAATGCCGCTCAAGAAAGAATGACTTGCCAGTTTGAAGGCGAGGATATGGAAATCGGTTTCAATGCTCGTTTCATTCTTGACATGCTGAATAATTTAAGGACAAATGAAGTAGTACTTGAAATGTCTTCACCAAATCGTGCCGGGCTTTTGTTAGAAGCTCCAAACGAAAGAAATGCTAATGAAGATATCCTAATGTTGGTGATGCCTGTCATGCTGAATAGCTAAGGCATTCTTTTTCCGGATGCATCCTTCAAAAAATCCATTTACAATTTAAGTATTAACTATTCGTTTGCCTTTCTATCCTTACTCAAGAATGGTAAATAATAGATATATTGATAAGTTTGCAGCAGTAAAAATGAGAATTTTGATTGCCTGTATAAGTTATTTAGCCTGTTTCAGCGATTCTTTAACCAAAAAAAGCAACTTCTTTTCTTGGAAAAGCAACTGCTTCTTTCAGAAAAGCAACTTCTTTTCTTGGAAAAGCAACTGCTTCTCTCGGAAAAGCAACTCCTATTTCTGGAAAAGGAGTTGCTTTTTCCAAAAAAGCAACTCCTTTTTTCAAAAAAGCAACTGCTATTTCTGGAAAAGCAACTGCTTTTTTCGAAAAAGGAACTGCTTTTATTACAATAATACTACCTCATTTAATAGAATTTTCCTTATCAGCGTTATTATTTTCGCTTTTTTTAATTCAATCAATTGCTTTGCGCAGGAAGGCAAAGCTACCATTTATGGTATGGTTTCAGATAGTGTAGGAAAGCCTTTGGCTGGGACTACAGTAGCTTTGTATGGCTCCAATCGTTTCCTTACTATAACTGATTCATCGGGTATTTATGAATTATCAATACCTGCATTCTTAAATGATACAATTATTTTTAGCTATGTTGGTTTAGGAATTGGTCATACCTTCGTGAATCTAAGAGAGGGTGAAAAGAGAAAACTTAATATGACTTTAGTTTTCTCCTCTACCAATCTCCCTGAATTCGTCAAGAAGGAAGATAAAATTGACAGAGGAACTCCCATGGAAATTATCAATCCCAAAATTGTCGATGTTAACCCTGGTCCTAATAATTCCATTGAATCTATAGTAAAGACCTATCCTGGTGTTACCTCAAATAATGAGTTGAGCAATCAATACAATGTTCGCGGTGGAAATTATGATGAGAATTTAGTTTACATCAATGATGTCGAGGTATTTCGTCCCTTCTTAATTCAAGCTGGACAGCAAGAGGGATTAAGTATAATTAATTCTGATTTGGTATCCAATGTTGCATTTTCTGCAGGAGGTTTTGATGCCGCTTATGGCGACAAAATGTCCTCGGTTCTTGATATTAAATACAAGCGACCAACTGACTTTGCAGGCTCCGTCAGCTTGAGTCTGTTAGGTCAAAGCCTCAGCCTGGAAGGCAGTGCAGGCAAGGGACATCGCTTCACTTATCTTTTTGGTTTCAGGGAAAAATCAAACAATTATGTTCTTGGGAGCTTGGATACAAAAGGTGATTATAATACTGCCTTTACAGATGTTCAAGGGCTGATGACTTATGATATTAATGATAAATGGGAACTTGAAGTCTTTGGAAATTTTTCAGAAAACAAGTACAATGTCGTTCCTTCAAACAGAACTACTACATTCGGAACTGTAAGTGCTGCGTTGAATTTTGTTGTTTATTTCGATGGGCAGGAAATAGATTCTTATCAGACTTTGAATGGGGCAGCCACTCTCATCTATCACCCTAATCAACACTTCAAATTAAAGTCTATTTTCTCTGCTTATCAGGATAATGAGAATGAATCTTATGACATAGAAGGACAGTTTTATTTGAATCAATTAAATAACAATCTCGGCAGTTCTAATTTTGGAAATGTAGCCTTCAACCTGGGTGTGGGCACTTTCATAAATCACGCCCGCGATGTCCTCAATGCGAATGTCTATAACTTTGAAGAAAAGGGCTACTATACTTATGGCAAAAACAATGAATTACAATTTGGTGCCAAGGTTCAGCATGAGGTCATCACCGACAATCTCAATGAATGGAATTATGTTGATTCTGCTGGCTATTCCATCCCTATTCAGCCCGATACTGCCATCACTTTGCAGAATCCTGTGTGGGTTACTCACAACATTAGTTCAAACAGATACAGTGGTTATGTTCAGAACAAATGGGTATTTGATGCTGCATCAAAACCTACATTGACTCTTGGCGTAAGAACAAATTATTGGGACTTGAATAAACAGAATGTCGTCAGTCCACGCGCCAACTTCAGCATCAAGCCAGAATGGAAGGCAGATTTTGTATTTCGAGCTGCATGGGGCATCTATTATCAGCCCCCTTTCTTTCGCGAAATGCTAGACTTGAATGGTAATCTCCATACTGACATTAAGGCTCAGGAGTCAATTCATTTTGTGCTTGGAAGTGACTACAATTTTAAGGCTTGGGATCGCCCTTTCAAATTTGTTTCTGAGGCTTATTATAAAATATTAGACAACCTTGATCCTTATTTTATTGATGATGTACGCATCCGCTATCTTGGAAATAATCAAGCTACAGGATTCGCTGAAGGCATTGATTTCAGGCTTAATGGCGAGTTTGTAAAGAATGTAGAATCATGGGCAAGCCTCTCCATCATGCAAACAAAGGAAACCATTGCCAATAACAGTTATTACAATTATTATAATAACGAAGGTCAACAAATTCTCCCTGGCGTAATTGATACAAAAGCTGTGGACAGCGTCAAAAACACAGTAGGTTCTATTCCACGCCCTGCCGACCAACGGATTACTTTCAGCATTTTATTCCAGGATTATATTCCTAAACATCCTACCTTCAAAATGAATTTGAACCTTGTCTTTGGAAGTGGCTTTCCTTTCGGACCGCCAAACAGCACCAACTTCCTTGATGCCTTCAGGATGCCGTTCTACCGTAGGGTGGATATTGGTTTTTCCAAACAAATTGTCGGCGAAAATTCCAAAGCCCCAGACCACATTCATTTTTTGAAACACTTCACCTCCATCTGGATAAGTCTTGAAGTTTTCAATCTTTTGGATGTCAGCAATACCGTGTCCTACACCTGGGTTCAGGATGCAAGCGGCACCAAATATGCCGTTCCGAATTACCTCACTACACGCCAGCTTAACTTGCGGCTGAATGTGAAGTTCTAAATGATCAGATAATAATCTTCCTGTATTCTTTTTAATTTTGCATATAATTTTATCATATATTATAACCTAAATATTTTTACAATGAAAAAAATCTTCACTTCAATTGCCGCAATGATTATATTTACGGCATCAGTGTTTCAAGCTATCGGACAAACGAATGTTTCCGGTAATATTTCTGCAAATACCACTTGGTCTATTAGTGGAAGCCCTTATATAATCACTGATTCGGTGGTTTTAATGCCGGGATATAAGCTTACGATTCAGCCGGGTGTAACTGTAAAATTCAATCATCTGTGCGGATTGCAGATTAATCAATCTACCATTATTGCATTAGGTAATGCCACTGATTCTATCATCTTCACTGCGGACACAAGTGCCCCGTATCAAGGCTTTTGGGGTAGTATTTATCTGAATCAAAACGACAGTTCTGTCTTTAATTATTGCAGTTTTAAATATGGAAGCATAGCTCTCAACGCCTCTCCGGTGGATACAGTTATCATCAAAAATTCTGTATTTGATTCCAATCTAATCGCTCTTAATGCGTCCCAATGCAACGTTGACTCTTGCATCATCAGCAACAATTATCAATATGGCATAGAGGATCTTTATTTTTCAAGTGTAAAGAATTCCGTGATTGCAAATAATGATAAAGGCATTGATATTGCAGGGTATTCCACACTGAGCAATTGTTTGATTGCTTGTAATAATACCGGATTTAATGGTGGCACTGCCGGTGGAATTTCAGTCATCAACACAGTAATTCAAAATAACGTTACCGGATTAATTGGCAGTGGAAATTATTCAGTAAAAAATTGCATCATAGACTCGAATGCAAACATAGGAATCAGCCTGAATGGGATTACCGATACTTTGGAAAATTGTAAGATAGCGCATAATGGATTTGGTTTTGAATATACCGGATCCCACTGCTTCATTACTTTAAACGAAATCACCAACAACGCTATGGGAATAAAATATGGCGGCACTTCGGATAGTATTTTTTGCAATGCAATTTGCAATAATTCAACTTATAATCTGAATTATACTTTATCAAACAACACTCAAAGTTTCCACAATAATTATTGGTGCACTACTGATACTGCTGCCATTGACTCTGCAATTTATGATCATGTGCAAGACACTTCTCTTGGTCTGGTATTCGTTGCCCCTGTTGAATCTGCGACATGCAGTAACATCGGTCCTTCTGCATTTTCTGTCCCACAATTTACCAGTTCATGCAGCAGCCTTATGTCCGTTCCAGCGATTCAAAACAAGAAAGATATCGTTACCATTTTTCCGAATCCTTTCCATGATTTCACGACCATAAATATTCAAGGAGCAGAGGCGTATAATAATACATCTTTACATATCTATAATTTATTTGGACAAGAAGTCAGGACTATAATTGTCGGTTCCAATACCCAACTAACCATTACCCGAAATCAATTAAACTCGGGAATGTATTTCTATAAACTTATAAATGGTAATTCAGAAGTTTTGGGTATGGGCAAGATGGAGATTGAATAAGTTTCCTGAATCCACAAAATCTCATTTTATTGACAAAAACCTGTTTAGGTTTCAAGAAAAGCTGTTACGGTTTTACCAAAATCGCAACGGGTTTTACCAAAACAGGGAGCTCTTTTGGTGAAAGCTAAACCTCTTTTTGATAAACCGGAAGTTCTTTTTGCAAAACCTAAACGTCATTTGTAAAAAGAACTTCTGGTTTTGTCAAAGGAGCTTCTTGTTATTGTAAAACCTGTTTAGCTTTCCACGAAGGTTTTCAGATTTATTAGTATTGAAATTATTGAATATTGGTTGTTCAGAAAATTCCTATTTTTGTACCGATAAAATAGTATTAACCAATAACCAAAAATTTATTCACAATGAAAAACCAAAACCAATTTTCGTATGCCATCAGGCACAGTATTTTTAATGTTTCAATTTTATTTATCCTCATTATTTTTTGCAGTAATGCTTATTCCCAGGATAAGCCTTCTGCCCCGGCTATGAGTCCTGCAAGCAATCCAGCAACCGGTTCCGGTGATAAGAAATTCGCTATGGCTGGAATAACAGAATTGTCAGGGAATATTTCCTATTCCAGTTATTCCGAAGTGGATAACGGACAAACTTCTCCCGGATTCACCATCTTTAATGTTGCTCCGCAAATAGGACACTTTATTACTAATGGCTTGGAAATTGGATTAAATAGCGGAGTATCTTTTCTAAGTCAATATGGTTTTAATGGACTGACTGTAATTTCTTCCTCAGGTGGCGGACAAAGTATGTCAATATTACAAATCTTCGGATCCTTGTCCTATAATTTTAAGACAGGAGGCGAAAAAGTTTATCCATATTTGGAATTTCAGTATGGCTACACGTCATTGTCTGAAGGAGGCACGCCAGCCTTAACTACATCAGGCAGCGGATATGGCATTTGTGGCGGAATAAAAGTTGTCGCCGTATCACATTTATTATTTAATATTTCCATTCAATATACATCATTCAGTTTAAATGATTCATCTATTCCCGTTAAGTCAGGAATCAATTACCTGTCAGTAGGCGTGGGTGTAGGTGGTTTTTTATAATCTATGCTCGGACTTAAATTAGCTACTGACCCTCGCTGGGCAAATATTGCCAATGGAAACCTGGAAGAAATCCTTACCGACCATGCTTTCTGTGAACAGAAGGCTGCCTCCAATGCTATTTCAATGATTGTAACTTTTGGTGATTACTCTGATTTGGTGGAAGCAATGATTGAATTAGCACAAGAGGAAATGCAGCACTTCCAAATGGTTCACAAAAAGATTTTAGACCGGGGCTGGGTACTTGGCAAGGAACGAAAAGATGATTATGTAAACGAACTTTATAAATTTGTCAGGAAAGGTCATAAACGAAATATCCTGTTAATAGACCGATTGCTGTTTGGCGCAATGATAGAAGCCCGCAGTTGTGAGCGATTCAAGATACTTTCAGAAAACATTGCTGATAAGGAACTGGCGGAATTTTATCATGAATTAATGATTTCTGAAGCCAACCATTATACCCTTTTCTTAGGCTTTGCAAGGAAATATTCCGATGGAATAGATGTGGACGAACGATGGCAGGAATTCTTAAATTATGAAGCCTCAATAATGGCAAATTACAGTAAGAAAGAATCCATGCACGGGTAACCATCCTTTTATAAAAATGACCTTTTGATACTATAACTTTGGATGGTTTTGGCAACTAAAAACTATCTTAAAAATATTTAAATTTAATTATCAAAAATGGTCAAAATATGTCATTATTTTTTTGTATCTTTGCCCGTATAGAATTTTAAAAATTCTCAAGCCGATGACAGTAATATAAAACCAAAATAATAATAAAATAATATGGACGAATTGATTAAAGAAAACATTGAAGTGAGCGATTATGGTGCCGATAGTATTACGGTGCTTGAGGGACTGGAAGCAGTGCGAATGCGCCCTTCGATGTACATTGGCGACACGGGTGCGCGCGGGTTGCATCACTTGGTATATGAGGTGGTGGACAACTCTATTGACGAGGCGCTTGCCGGTCATTGCAAAAACATTGATGTGGTCATTCACCCTGATAATTCTATCTCGGTAACGGATGATGGTCGTGGGATTCCAACTGGAATCATGGAAAAAGAGAAAATTTCCGCCCTTGAAGTGGTATTGACGGTGCTTCATGCCGGTGGAAAATTTAATAAGGATTCTTATAAAGTTTCCGGTGGATTGCATGGTGTGGGCGTTTCTTGCGTGAATGCTTTATCTACGAAACTGATTGCAACAATTAGCAGAGAAGGGAAGATATTTCAGCAGGAATATCATATCGGGAAGCCACAATATCCTGTAAAAGTTGTTGGCGAAACTGATAAACGCGGAACCAAGATTACTTTCTCTCCTGATGGTTCTATTTTTACGACGACGGTTTATCATTATGACACTATCGCTTCACGTCTCCGCGAACTTTCTTTTTTGAATAAGGGAATTAATCTTACCCTTACCGATGAGCGTGAAGTTAATGCGGAAGGTGTTCATCCTTCAGAAACATTTTTCAGCAGCGGCGGCTTGAAGGAATTCGTTGCATACCTTGATGCTAACCGTGAATTCCTCATTCGTGAACCTATCTACATGGAAGGTGAAAAGAATGGGATGCCTGTCGAAGTGGCAATGGTTTATAATTCTTCCTTCTCTGAAAATCTTCATAGCTATGTGAATAATATAAACACCATTGAAGGAGGGACTCACGTGGCTGGCTTCCGTCGTGCATTGACAAGAACTTTGAAATCTTATGCTGATAAATCAGGGTTGTTGAGCAAGGTGAAATTTGAAATTGCTGGTGATGACTTCCGTGAAGGATTGACTGCCGTTATTTCTGTTAAAGTTCAGGAACCGCAATTTGAAGGTCAGACAAAGACTAAGTTGGGAAATTCTGATGTTACAGGAGCTGTTGACCAAGCCGTTTCTGAAATGCTTACCAACTATTTGGAAGAGCATCCTAAGGAAGCAAAGATGATCGTTGATAAAGTAATTCTTGCTGCCACTGCCCGCCATGCTGCTCGCAAGGCAAGGGAATTGGTTCAAAGGAAGAATGTTCTTACCGGCACAGGTTTGCCAGGAAAATTATCTGATTGTTCTGATTCTGATCCTTCTGCCTGCGAAATATATTTAGTCGAGGGAGATTCGGCTGGTGGTACTGCCAAGCAAGGTCGTGATCGTCGTTTCCAAGCCATTCTTCCTCTTCGTGGTAAGATTCTTAATGTCGAGAAAGCTATGGAATATCGCATTTATGAAAACGAAGAAATCAAGAATATGTTCACTGCCCTTGGTGTTACAATCGGAACTTTGGAAGATTCTAAGGAATTGAATATTGACAAACTTCGTTATCATAAAGTCATCATCATGACCGATGCTGATGTGGATGGTAGTCATATCACGACTCTTATCCTGACTTTCTATTTCAGATATATGAAAACTTTGATTGAGAAAGGTCATATTTACATCGCCACTCCCCCACTCTACTTGGTGAAGAAAGGCAAGGAGCAAAGATACTGCTGGACCGATGAAGAACGTATTACAGCCATCAAAGAAATTGCGAAAGATGGGAAGGAAGATTCTGTGGGAGTGCAACGTTATAAAGGTCTTGGTGAAATGAATGCCGAGCAATTATGGGAAACAACCATGAATCCTGAAACCCGCACCCTTCGCCTTGTTACGATAGACAGTGCTGCTGAAGCAGATCGTATTTTCTCCATGCTTATGGGCGATGATGTTCCGCCACGCCGCGAGTTCATTGAGAAGAATGCCAAGTATGCGAATATTGATATTTAGAAAATTATAAATGGTGAATTATAAATTATAAATTTAATAAAATATTAAACCTTCCCAATGAATATTTGGGAAGGTTTTTTTATTAGCGCATATTGAAGATGACAAAGAATAAACATAAATACGAAATCATAATCTATTGGAGCGAAGAAGATAATTCTTATATCGCCGAAGTTCCTGAATTAGCTGGGTGTATGGCTGATGGTCAAACTTATTCTGAAACTGTTTCTAATGTTGAAACCATCATTGATGAGTGGATAGAAACTGCAAAAGCATTAGGAAGAGCAATTCCAAAACCAAAAGGTAAATTGAGTTATTCCTAAAAACGAATAGCCAAGAATAAAGCAAGCCTTCCCATTAATAACGGGAAGGCTTTTTTGTTTCTATTCCACAATCATTTTCCCGATGCCTATGACCTCTTTATTCTCATCAATGACTTTATAGAAATACATGCCTGCGGGGAGATGTTCTCGGTTAATCGTTAATTGGGTATTCGTGCCTACTGGTATGCTTTTTAATTCCTGACCGAGGAGATTGTAAATGAATAAGGAAGCGTTATGATAGGTGCCTTGAAGGGTGAGGGTGGTAGTGGTGGTGAAGGGATTGGGGGAGAGGGAGATTTGGGAAGGAGTACTTTTGGGGGAATGATTGCCAGTAGTAATGTTGCATAGATAAGGACAAGTAGTATCAGGAATAAATCTCCACATATCGTTAAATGTTTGACTATTATGATTCATGCCACCAAACATCCAAAGATTCCCTAAACTATCACTCCAACCAATTGAACCCATTCGAATAGGAGGAAAATTAGTAGGACTCGAAACCAAAATAGTTCCGTAATTGCCATATTGATTTATTGATACGTTAACCCACTCATTATTTCCAACATTATAATTCCAAAGATCATTTGTATAACCAAAAGGTGTTGAACCACCGAAACAAATAAAATTTTCACAATTTCGTGCCCAGCACGCTCGATTTTCACTTCTTCCACTCGGATTTAATGTCAAATTTCCAATACAACGCGTTCCAATTGTTCCTGTATCGTTTGCAAAATTAGGACCTTTAATCCAAGTCCATTCCAATGTTATTGGATTAAATCTCCAAACATCATTATAGGAACCAACCATTGTTGCTCCAGCACCAAAAATCCAAAAATTACCACTTGAATCTTTCCATTTAGAATAACACCATCTACCTCCAGGGTCGTTAGCTTGATCGGGAATTCCTTGAGTTCCATAAACTGGTAGCTGATTAGCAGTATTTGCTCCCTTCATCCAAACCCATTCCTGTAAAAAAGAATCATACTTCCATAAATCAGAAAGACTAAAGTTATTTAAAAAACTTCTTCCTCCAAACAACCACAAATTATTATTACTATCTGTCCAAGAAGCATTTGTTTCATCTCTTGCAGGTGGTTTATTTGTTGTAGCATGAATAGTTATAGCTCCATAATTACCAGTATCATCAACAGTATTCATTCCATTCATCCAAGTCCATTCATTAGTTGCAATATTGTATCTCCAAAGATCATTTAAATAATGACAGTTTCCATTAATATCATAACCAAAACCGCCGAACATCCATAAATCACCAGTTGTATCAACCCATGATGGATTGCTACACCTTCCACCTGGATTATTTGCCAATGAAGCAACCGTTAAATTTCCATAATTACCCGATTGATTAACGATACCAGAACCTTTAATCCATGCCCATTGATTAATATTTGCCTTGAATTCCCATAAATCCGAACAAGCTCCTAAAGTATCTACTCCACCAAAAAGCCAAAAATTTCCTTCCTTATCAGTCCACTCACATGGTTCGTATAATCCTGGAGGTTTATTATTTGCATTGAATACTCCTTGTGTTCCATAATGACCTAATGAATTTACGAAATTATTCCCATTCATCCAAGTCCATTCGCCCATTTGCCCATAGCTACAATTGTATAATAGTATAACCGTTAATAAAACAAGTGCCTTTTTCATCTTCCTAAATTATTTATTGAACAGCAAAATTAGCAAAATAGAAATCATTCCCCAAAACCCCATTCCTCAAAAATCTTCCTTTTTACACCTGAAAAACGGGTTTTATAAGGGGAAAAAAGCTGCCGGAGACATTAGCCCCCTTCCAGTTGCTCCTTGTATCTTACCAGTTGCTCCTTGTAGTTTACCAGTTTCTACTTGTATCATTGCCAGTTGCTCCTTGTACGATACCAGTTGCTCCTTGTGTCTTACCAGTTGCTTCTTGTATCGCAGCAGTTGCTTATTGTATTACTACCAGTTGCTCCTGGTACTGCGCCAGTTGCTTCTGGTATCATACCAGTTGCTCCTTCTAAGGAATTTATCGCTCCTCCATCATTTGGAATGAAAAAAGCCACTGATGTCATGAATTATTGGACTAATTCAATGAAATCAGCGGCTGTGTTTTTGCCCTTTTCGGCGATTTTTAGAGCCTTCTATTTCACTTTTACAGCAATTATCTGGCTTTCTCTTACCAATTTTCCATGAAGGATTTCAGCGACAGAAACATTTTGTGTAGAACCTGAAACCAATCCGCCAATGGTTGCATGAGTGATGTCAGATGGCTGTGCTCTGGTGAATGTGGTTCTGTCGGCATTCCACAGTTTAATATCATAACAACATCCATCAGCTCCTTTTGGCAATACCAAAACAATTTCTCCTGCGGCAACACCCTCTTCTCCTGAAAATACTTGAATAGATTTTCCACCTTTTCCGATTACATGAAACGAATAATATTCACAAATAATGGCAGCCGAATCTGTCACATCCTCGTCCATTGCGGCTTGCACGAGGACAAGGATTTTTTTCAATTGTCCGTTTAAATCATGCCATGCTTTGTCCACCTGATTAGCACCCACTGCATCGCGCATAGCCTTGATAAAGTCGGTCAGGACAGAACCATACAACAATGGAGGAATGGTAATGTACAATGTTTTCGCAGCCGCAGTCTGGATATGTTCTGCACATTTTGCTCTGCCTTCCGCATCCTCCGGTGCATTGATAGCTGCCTTAATGACCGGGTAAAAGGTGGACATCAAGGTAACATACTTACCGCCACCATTTCTATTTCCGCCACCACGGCTGAATACGAACTCGAAGATAAAATTTTCGGCATCGCCATCGCGAATTAATTTATCAACATAAGACCTTCCGGCAAAGTTGTTTTCAACCTTCACCTTGATTTTTTCTGTTACTGAAAACAGCTTCTCTGCTCCCTCTTGAAACATGCCGGAGACAATGGCAATAATGATGTTTTTTACTTTTTTCATTTTATTATTATTTATTAAATTATTTATGTAAACTAACCTTATAATGCAGTCGAGCCGAGGGTTCCCTTTGTATTGCCAGTTTACATCTGGAGAGGAATAATAGTATCTTCTGGGGCGAAGATATAAAAACGTTGGGCGTTGATGAACTTGAATGAATTAAGAATCCTTTTTCTTAGCAGACCTCTCGACCTTTTTCTTCCCTGATTGAGAGATAAGAGTCTGATCTTTCTTCACTATTCTGCGGCGTTTCAGCTTTGAATCATCTTCTGCAGGCTCCTCATATTGCACATTCGTAACAGTAGGCAATGATGGCATTTCCTCTTGAATAACTTTCGCTTTTTGAGGATTCTTTTTATATTTCGGAACATCAGTATAATGCTCATTGGTAATGAAAGGATGGTTGGCAATGACAGGAATCCTGAAGTCATTCAAATTCTCAATACGAGCCAACATATTCATCTCAATTTTGCTGCAAAAAGATAACGCATATCCCGCAGCCCCCGCACGACCAGTCCTACCTATCCTATGCAGATAACTCTCCGGCTCACGGGGCATATCATAATTGATGACATGCGACAATAATTCAATATCAATACCCCTCGAAAGGACATCCGTAGCTACCAATATCTTCAACTTTTTATCCTTTAATCTTTGTAGAGAATCCTCCCTGTTGTTCTGCGATTTCTTTCCATGCAAGGCTCTTGATTTAATACCTTTCTCGTTGAGTTCGGCGACTAATTTATCAGCCTCCTTTTTATTATTAATAAAGATTAAAGCCGATTCAACTTCCTCCTCATCAATCAAATGAAACAACAATTTTGTTTTATCTTCCTGCCTCACAAAATACACAGCCTGCTTGATCTTAGGAGCATTGAAAGTGCCGGGAGCCACATCAATCCGAACCGGAAGGATTAAAATATTACTCGCGAATTGAGCCATATCAGGAGGCATGGAAGCAGAGAAAAATAAGGTCTGCAACTCCTTCGGAACCGCCTGCAAAACCTTATTCAAATCCTGTGCAAATCCTAAATCAAACATTTTATCAGCCTCATCCAAGACCAATATCTGGATCTTATCAAGACTGATTCTTCCCTGATTCATCATATCCGTAAGCCTTCCGGGAGTAGCGACAACAACATCAACTCCCTTTGCAAAACCCTGCATTTGAGTATTGATATTTACACCACCGAAGAAGGCTGCACATTTGATTCCTGTGTATTTTCCATAAGTATTAAAGCTCTCATTAATTTGTATGGTAAGCTCTCTGGTAGGACTCAAAATCAATGCCCTTGGATGTTGCCTCGCTTCACCCTCAAGTCGCTGTTGATACAGCATCTGAAGTATCGGAACAGCAAATGCGGCGGTCTTTCCAGTACCTGTTTGAGAACAACCAAGGATGTCTCTTCCCTTTAAAATGTATGGTATTGCCTGCTCCTGAATTGGGGTGGGAAGTACATAACCTTCCTCCGCCAATGCACGCTTTATCGGCTCTATTAAATTTAATTTTTCAAACGACATATCTTATTGTCAAAGTGTTTTTAATTATTCTAAACTTTCAAATGAAATCTTTCATCTGCTTAATGAAGGGCGGGGTACTTGCTTGACGACCACCTTCATTTAAACTTCTGCAAAATTACTAATAATATTGGAAATATAATTGTATTAATTTTTAATAATGAAATTATCCGCATCCAAAGCAAATGGAAAAGCCGTTCTGAATTCCTCCAATTCTTTAAAGGATAAAGTAACTGTTTCTATCATCTCTTTATGTGGAATAATATTGCTAAGAGGCTTGCCCATAAAGTCCAAAACCGTTGAATCTCCTGAATGAATAACTCCACTTCCATCCTCCCCTACCCTATTCACACCTATCACATAACTTTGATTTTCGATGGCTCTTGCTATGAGTAATTGTTTCCAGGCATAGACACGTCTTTCGGGCCAATTAGCAACAAAGATCAATACATCATAATCCTTCTGATTCCTGCACCAGGCTGGGAATCTAAGATCATAACAAATCATCGGACAAATCTTCCAACCCTTCAATTCTACTATTAATCTTTTATTCCCTGAAGTATATGTAGCGTCTTCATTTGCTAATCTGAAGAGATGCCTTTTATCATATATCTCGAAGCTTCCATCAGGTCTCATCCAGATTAATCTGTTGAAATATTTATCATTTTCTTTGATGATAATACTTCCAGTTACCACACAATTTTTCTTCCTTGAAATAGCTTGCATCCATTGAAAAGTCTTGCCATTCATATCTTCAAAATTAGATGGAGCATTCATGGTAAAACCTGTTGTGAACATTTCAGGAAGGACTATTAAGTCTGTTGAATTATTTGGAATGAAAGCAATCTTTTCCTCAAACATTTTAAGATTCGCATCTCTATTTTCCCAATGAAGGGATGACTGAATCAGGCTTATTCTAAGGTCTTCCATACTTTATATACTGCACAATTTCTCGGCTGCTTGCTCTAATGTTTCATTCGTCTTAGCAAAACAAAAACGGAGAAATTTATTGTCAACAGGCTGATGATAAAACACAGATATCGGAACCGAAGCAACACCAATTTCCTTCGTTAATCGAATGGCATATTCAGTATCCTTTTCTTTAGTGATTCCACTATAATTTAATAACTGAAAATAAGAACCGGACGCAGGTGTATATTTAAACTTTGAATCCTTTATTAAATTAATAAAATGATCACGCTTCTCCTGATAAAACTGACCTAATTCAAGATACCTATTTTTATCTTTCATATACTCTGCAAGGGCATATTGTATAGGAGTATTCGCACAGAAGACAATGAACTGATGCACCTTTCTGAACTCTGTCATAAGATTAGCCGGAGCGAGGCAGTAACCCATCTTCCATCCTGTAGTATGATATGTTTTTCCAAAAGAAAATATCACAAAACTTCTATCCGCAAGCTTAGGATATTTAGCCACACTTTGATGTTCTATTCCATCAAAAATAATGTGCTCATAGACTTCATCGCTCAAGATAATTATATCTGTTTTATCCGTGATTTTTTCTAGTTGTTTCATGTCGGCAGCACTCATCACAGCACCTGTTGGATTGTGAGGAGTATTAATCATAATCATCCTTGTGCGATGCGAAACCAACTTCTTCACTTCGTCCCAATCTATATGATAATCGGGGGCTTTGAGCTGTATGTATAATGGGATTCCACCTTGCAATTCGATGGCAGGCGCATAACAATCATAAGCCGGTTCAAAGATAATTACTTCATCATCCTGCTGAACAACTGCTGCAATTGCGGAGTAGATTGCTTGCGTTCCTCCGGCAGTAATATTTATCTCTGTTTCAGGATTATATTTTGTATTGTAGAGACTCTCCATCTTTTCAGAAATAGCTTCTCTTAAAGACATGATGCCTTGCATGGGAGCATATTGATTAAAGCCCTTTTTCATGTATTTATTAACAAGACTTATGAGTTCGGGAGAGGTCTCAAAGTTTGGAAAACCTTGCGATAGATTTATTGCTTTATGTTCATTGGCAAGGGCTGACATAATGGTGAAAATGGTCGTGCCAACCTTTGGTAATTTCGATCGAATCTGATTAGGGAATTGAGGCATAATTTATGTTTGCTTAATAACGAATTTAAAAACAATATTCTTATCGGCGATGGGTGTATTATTCCAAATAATATTGGACAGATTAAATTTTATTGGTAAGAGATAGGCACGATATAAGTTATGGATTTGGGTCCATATAATTCCATTAAAGGAATCTTATTATAATGTCTGTTTTTGAGATATATTTCCAAAGCAGGATAGACCTTCATCTTCCCAAGCAGCACGGAAAGTCCTATCCTGTAACTAAAATTCGCGACCACACAATGTTGCATCTGAAATTCCTTTACTTTAAATTTCATTGTGTCTATCTTATCACAATCTTCTTTCTTCAAAAGGCATCCGACATCACTATGAAGATTTTCTTTTGGAGTTTTCTTTTCGTCATCATAATAAATGCTGAATCCTTTATAAGCAGAGATACCTTGTGCTTCCAAACTGTCCGTTAAATTTTGAATTGTATTTTGCGTCTGTTCGTAGCTTCCTTTTTGTTCCACATAAACCAATTTATAAGGTCCCATGTCTTTCTCCAGAATATGCTTGGTAACCCTTGTAAATACGCCCATGTAGAACATGATGCCCACCCCGCATACAAGGATAAAAACTATACCTGCCAAAATTATTTTCTTCATTCTATTCTGTTAAATCGCCTTAAATTAATTTCTGATATTCTACTCTTTTTTCGCCGGACAAAACTACACTTATAATTATTAATCACCAAACCCTGAATTCTTGTCTTTGATAAATTCTTTCCTAAAAGGTTTGCAAAAATAAAAAAGATTGAATAAAGCCAATAGTTAATGAATTTTCTTGAAGCGAGTATAAAATGTGAAATATAATTTTTTTCAAAAAAAACTCTCCACATTCACATTCGCCAAGATTTACTAATAGAAGTCATAAGGAAGTTTATCGAAACTCAATTCTATCAATCTAAATATTCCAAAATTTATGTAATTTTGTCAAATCAAATAATTATGTAAAGATTCGATAATGAGAAAAATATACGAAAAAGCAATCATGATCTTTTGTCTTGCTTTGTTAATGACAATGTCGGCAAACGCACAACTTACGGTCAGTAACATATTAACCCCTACACAATTAGTGCAACAAGTCTTGCTGGGTAGTGGAGTACAGGCATTTAATATTACATACACTGGAGATACCGGAGCTATGGGTTATTTTAATGGCTCAGCCTCCAATATTGGATTGGCAGGAGGAGTAATTTTAACCTCTGGAAAGATTTGGAATGCACCTGGTCCTAATAATTCATGCAGTGAAGGAACATGTAATAGTACACCAGGAGATTCTCTTTTAAATACAATAATATCCGGAACAACCTATGATGCGAGTATTTTAGAATTTGATTTTATCCCTATTGGTGATACTGTTAAGTTTAGCTATGTATTTGCTTCAGAAGAATATAATGAGTTTGTCAATACTCAATATAATGATGTTTTTGCTTTTTTTATTCGAGGTCCAGGCATTGTAGGTTACCCCAATATAGCTTTAATTCCAAGCACTCTTACACCTGTTTCTATTAACAATGTCAACAATGGGAATTCCGCATGTAGTTCCGTTCCAACCGGACCTTGTACCAACTGCGCTTATTATATTGATAATACAAATGGACTTACTGTCCAATATGATGGATTTACAACGCCGTTAGTAGCATTGCATTGGGTAATTCCCTGCGATACCTATCATATTAAGATTGCCATTGCAGATGTTGGAGATTGCGAATATGATTCAGGTGTAATGCTTAAGCAAGGAAGTTTCACTGGAGGCAGTGCTTATGTCAGTTCACATATTACTGATACTACACTTGGTGATACCCTTGTCAGGGGATGCGTATCCGCACAAATAATTATTTCTATTGCTGATACTTTAACTCATGACACCACTATTCATTTTACACTTACCGGTAGTGCTATTAATGGTATTGATTATACCTACCTGCCTGATAGCGTCGTGATTCCATCGGGATCTATTCACGATACTCTTATTATTAATCCTCTTGTTGATACTACAGATTATTCTCTTAAATTTGTCATTGTAGGGATTTCATTTGCTACCGGCTGCAATACCATTGCTCTTGACAGCGTAGTTCTGCCAATTAAGAATCCTACCCGAATGTGGGATACCGTAAGTGCTGATACAACTGTGTGCTGGGGCGATCCTGCCATTCTCATTGTTCATGATATTGGCGGTTTCGGAGCATATACCTATCTATGGAGTCCTAATGTCGGGAGTACTGATACCATCATTGTTTATCCTACTTCCAATACTGTTTATCATATTACGACAACTGATATGTGCTTTCATTCAAAATATGATTCCATAACGGTTCATCTGGTGAATTCCCCACATGCCTCTGCTCCCGACAGTGTCTCCATTTTCGGTTGTGGAACAGGTTATATTTTATTTTCAATACCTACTCCTTTAGGCAATAATGAAGTGATACATTTTACTATAGAAGGCACTGCAGTTGGTGATACTGACTATGTGTCTTTTGCGGATAGTGCTATTATTCCTGCAGGGCAACTTACCGATACTTTGTATATAACTGCTCTGCATGATTCATTAAATATTCAGAACAGAACAGTTGTCATCAGATATGTGTCCTGCAATGGAATGGATTCTACAAAGATTACTATTATTAATGTCAACCCTATTGCATTGACAGTGAATAATGATACGACCATCTGCTATCATAACAGCGTTACCCTTCATGCGGCAACCACGGGTGGTCATGGATCTTATACCTACCTTTGGGATCATGGTTTAGGGTCGAATGCAACACAAACTGTAGCACCGGATTCTACCACAACTTACAATGTCAGTGTTACAGATTCCTGTGGAAATACTACAAACAAAAGCATTACAGTGAATGTTCAAATCCCTGATAGTGTAGTTCTTTCTGATTTTCCAGCGGCGGCTGCTTGCCATAATGGAAAGATTGTTTTTACATTGCCAATAGCGTTGTCAAATGCGACAAATATTACTTACACCATCGGCGGAACTGCCACGAATGGCGTGGATTACACAACACTTACAGGGAATATTACCATCCCTGCCGGACAAACTTCTGATACCTTAACCATCAATGCCTTGGTGAATATGATAGATACCACTACCAATAAAACATTGACCATTACTATTCAGCAACCGGCTGCTTGTGGCAATACGATCACGATTACTATTCCTATCATAGATGTCCAGCCCATGACATCTTCCATTACTTCTGATTCTGTGCTTTGTCTTGGGCAATCTATTGATTTGATTACTGCTACCAAGGGCGGATATATCGGATATAATTATGTTTGGAATAATGGCTTAAGCAATGCCAACTCTCATACCGTAAGTCCTGCTTCGACGACTACCTACATAGTTGCGGTGAATGATTCCTGCGGTCACAATCTTACCGATTCGGTGAATGTAAGAATCATTCCTCATCCACAGCCAAGCCTGACTATATCGCCTTTGGATTCGATGTGTACTTATGATAATGCCATCGTAACATTCAGCGATACTTTGCTTGGCAATGGTATATCTAATATCAACTTCGGAGGAGCAATAATCAATAGTGGAACCGGCTTAGGTCCTTACAACCTTTCTTATCCTAATCCAGGCTTTTACACAATAACATTTGTCAACTCAGCAGAACGTGAATGCTTTCTGGATTCCAGCCAATACACCTTGTATGTCAAAGATTGTTACATCGCTGTTCCGAATGTATTCACTCCGAATGGCGATGGCAGGAATGATTTCTTTTCCATTCTCAATATGGACGAATTCCCAAACAGCCGCCTGATAGTTTTTAATCGTTGGGGAGAAAAAGTTTATGATGATTCCAATTATCATAACACCTGGAATGGAGGCAATAATCCTGATGGTACCTACTACTACATTCTCTACCTGAATACCGGTAAGGAGCTAAACGGGTATCTTACTATCATCGGGAGCAAGTGATAGCTTACTAATTTATTCCGGCTCCGAAAGGATTACTGTTTAAGGTTATTTAATCAAAACAAGTTTACCCTGTGCCACTGTGCTGGTTGGGATTTGTAATCCCGTCCCTGACAGCAGTTCCCAGAAGTACATGCCATTATTCAAAGCAGAGGCATCAATAATTTCTTTGCCGCTGGTGTTGCTGATACTTTGTGTATAGACTACTCTTCCTGAAATATCAACAATCTTCAATTGACAGTTGACCATTGATAATTGACCATTGAGGGTGAAGGTGCCGGAGTTGGGATTGGGGTAGAGGGTGATTTGATTTGGAATCTTTTCATTGATTAATGAAATTCCTGCGGATGGTGAGCAATGATTTGCTTTATAATAACCGACTAAATTATAATCATCCGTTCCTCCATTTACAGCTATCAGATAATAATAATTATAAACTTCTCCAAATCCTTTTGCGTAATCTGTAATACCAAATGGGTATTCACTTGAAAAAGAAACATAGCATCCAGGGGAATTCATTAAAGTTGAACTATCAATAAATTCCATATAAACTTCCCCACAAAATTTATTTGGCTTGGAGAGGAGATAATAAAATGTCAAATAAGTACCGTCTGTTATTGGTTGTTCAGGTAATCTATTGGAATAAAAACTGTTTAAATTTGTATAGTTTATCGTATCATTATAGATTTGCTGACCTGAACCGAATTGTGAGTCTGTATAAGTGTAATCAACATGGCGAACATAAAAAACTGTATCGTTTGCTGATGAATAAAATTTCCCCAATATATTAATCAGATAACTATTCGTACCTGTTTGATAGGGACCTATATAAGACCATGAATCATAAATATTAAACACATCTCCAATATCAAAATCAAATACTTCCTGGTTCGTTAATCTTCTGTATTTGCTTATAGTATATTTGGTGGTGTCATTTGGAAAATTAAGCATATTATAAAGTTGTTTAAACCCATAATTTTGGCTCAACTTAAATTCTAAACCATTAAACTTATTTGCAATATTTATTCCAGAAGAATTCTTGGCTTGTAGAGAAAAAGTTTTTATAGAATCAATTGTTGATAAAAAAGATTCTGTATCTATTGAAATAACTTTGGCTTCAAGGTAATCATAGTTTGGGTATTCATAAAAATAAAAGGAATCATTTAACTGGGCAAGGGTATGAACAAAAATTAAATCACCTACTGAATTTTGGAAAATATTTGTACCGTCAGCTTCAAGAATTATTCTCAATCCAATCCATGTAGGTGCAGTTGTATCATAGCACCACCCATTGCTGTTATTGCCAGGACTTAAAGTAAAAAAATTTGTTAAAATAGTGTCATTCACCGAAACATCTATAGAATCAATCCTTATACATCTGATAAGCCCGGTATCATTAATAAAATATCGTTCAGAATCCATTTGAACGGCTTTATAATTTTGCCCATAACCATTAACACCCATCAGAACAATCACCATCACCAAAACCACTTTTCTTATCATCATCTTATTAATTTATTCCCTGCAAAACTAAAAAATATTTGGAATCACCGAAAGAATGTTTAAACTTGCAGCCATGAAATATTTCATAACAGCGAATAAAATTGTATCGAAAAATTCTCCGATTCAGAGGGTTGCATTTTTGCATAAGGCTAAGACCCTCGAATTATGGAACTGATAGGTACTCCTATATATATAGTATCGGATTTTCTTCATGGAAGGGGAGAAATATCGTTTTCTTCATTTGGAAAGTCATTTTTGAGGTACCCGAAGTCGTTTCGGAGTCTCCCGAACTCACATCGGGTGTCTCCGAGGAGCCTTCGGAGTATTCCGAACCCATTCCAGACTAACCCGAAGCAGCTTCGGAGTCTCCCGAACTCGCTTCGGGTGTCTCCGAGGAGCCTTCGGAGTATTCCGAACTCATTCCAGACTAACCCGAAGCAGCTTCGGAGTCTCCCGAACTTGCTTCGGGAGACATCATTGAATCTATATAACAGGATTTTTTATAGAAATTAATAAAAATAGAATAAGTAAAATTTATATAAATAATAATTAAATAATAAGAAAATGAGCCACGAATTAAAATCAGTACCAAAACAGTTGGACAAGACAAGCAGTCCTGAAATCAACAGAGATCAAATTAAATTAGTAGGTGACAAAGCCTTTGTAAGCGTCAATGTGGAAATTTCTGCCGCAGGTGCATTAGGTCAGACTGCCGAAGGAAACATCACCTTAGCAATCACCCGCAAGGAGGATGCTATTGTTGAATTAGCCAATTCGGTAGAAAATCTTCATTCCATGAATGATATCGGAGTGGATGTTTATAAAGCTATGGCGAAGGTAATTTTTGAGCAAACAGGGGAAAATGTCGCTGAAACCAAGGCTTATTTGGTAGAAATGACCAAAGATGCCACTACCGACGGCACCAAGCCAGGTCAGGCGCATGGCGGTTCTATCGTTCAGAGCGATACCGCAGGATTTGGATTAATGCACTTTGCACCAATGAAGGGTGCGACGTTTTTCAAGATTTGGGTATCCACCAATCCAGATCCTTCTATAATTGCGGATTTTGTGAGGACGACTCCGGATACCTTTCCGAATTCCCATGGAGGATTGGTGGCGGTGGCTACCGGCGTTAAACTTTGGTTCCGTATCCAGGCGTGCAATGCGCATGGCGACGGAATTATGTCAGCACCTTTTGGAGGAATTTCCTTCAGCGCAACGGTGTAATTGAAAAATGAAACGTTCAGCGATTCGCTGAATTCAGAAAGCCCTTCGTCTCTGTATCCGAGCATCGAAGGGCTTTCTCTTTTGGAATTTTTTCCGAATGGCTATCAGTATAATTCCCTGAATTTGCCACAAAAATCAGTGTTCAATCTTTAATGTTTGTCATCTTGTCAATAACTTTTATAAATTTGCACCCCTAATATTAATAATTATTCAATAAATAATGAAAAAAGTAAGCGTAAGTTTTTTAATCTTTTTAATGACAGCAATGGCTGTCAATACCATCAAAGCACAAACCAAAGACCCTGTATTAATTACTATCGCAGGAGAAAATGTTACTAAATCGGAGTTTGAAAAAGTCTTCAGAAAAAACAACAGCAAGGAAAAACCAGGTGACCAAAAGGCTGCTGCTGAATACCTCGAACTTTTCATCAATTACAAGCTGAAAGTAAAAGAGGCATGTGATATGGGAATGGATACTTCCTCGACTTTTGTTGCCGAATTAGCAGGTTACAAGAAGCAATTAGCCACCCCGTACCTGGTGGATAAAGAAGTTACCGACAAGCTGATGCACGAGGTTTATGAACGAATGAAAAAGGATGTTCATGCCGCTCATATCCTGATAAAATGTGCTGCTGATGCCTTGCCAAAAGATACTTTGGAAGCTTATAATAAAATCATCGCTATCAGGAATCGAATCCTCAAGGGAGAAGATTTTGCGAAGGTTGCCAAAGAAACTTCTGAAGATCCATCTGCCAAGGACAATGGCGGCGATTTAGGATATTTCTCTGCCATGCAGATGGTTTATCCCTTTGAATCGGCTGCTTTTAATGCAAAAGTAGGTGATGTTTCAATGCCAGTTCGAACAAAGTTCGGATATCACATCATCAAGAAATTAGACGAAAGAAAAGACCCGGGAGAAGTTTCGGTAGCACATATCATGGTGAAGATTGCAGGCAAGGGAGCAAGTGCGGAAGATTCTGCAAAAGCTGTTCAGAAGGTTCATGAATTGGTTCAGAAGCTCAAGGATGGTGGCAACTTTGAAGACCTCGCCAAGCAATATTCCGATGATGGCGGCTCCAGCAAGAATGGTGGCGTATTGCCTTCGTTTAAGACCGGAAGAATGGTTCCGGAATTTGAGGCAGCAGCATTTGCTTTGAAGAATAAAGGAGATATTTCAGACCCTGTCCGCACGTCTTATGGATGGCACATTATCAAGATGCTTAATCGCAAAGAAATCGGTTCTTATGATGAAATGCAAAGTGAATTGAAAGCCAACATTGGCAAGGATTCCCGTTCTGAAGTGAGCAAGGCATCAATGGTAGCGAAGATTAAAAAGGAATATAAATTCAAAGAAGACACCAGGACCAGGGATGAGTTTTTTGCCATTGCAGATTCAAGTTTAATTAATGGAAAATGGGTGGCTGAAAAGGCAGCAAACCTGACTAAGAATATGTTCAGCCTGAACGACAAACAATATACCCAGCAAGACTTTGCAAAGTATATCGCCGCTCATCAGACTTCCAGGAAAAACACCACCCCTCAAGCGATCATTAATGGGATGTATGATAATTTTGTAAATGAAACCTGCATGTCTTATGAAGAAGGTCGTTTGGATGTCAAATACCCTGAATTCAAGGACTTGATGCAGGAATATAAAGATGGTATTTTGTTGTTTGATCTGACCGATAAAAAGGTTTGGTCTAAGGCTGTTAAAGATACTGTTGGCATGAAAGAATTCTTTGAAAAGAATAAAGCGAATTACAAATGGGGCGAACGTCTGGAAGCTACTATTTACAACTGTTCTTCGGAAGACATAGCAAGTAAAGTGCGTGATTTATTGAAGAAAAAGACCTACACCAATGACTCTATTTTGGCGATTATCAATAACTCTTCACAATTGAATCTTTCTATCAAAGAAGGCAAGTTTTCAAAGGGCGATAATCAATATATTGATTCCATCAAATGGACGAAAGGACTGACACCTAACTTCACTTCCGGCAAGTCCGTGATATTTATTGATGTAAAAGATAAACTGGCTCCGACTTTAAAGACTCTTGATGAAGCCAAGGGCTTGGTGACTGCGGACTATCAGTCAAGTTTGGAGAAAGAATGGATTGCATCTCTTCGCAGCAAATATCCTTACAAAGTTGATAAGGATGTCTTGGCAACGATTAAATAGTAATAAAATCCTGAACCTGTCGTTAGTTTTCCTTAGTTAAATAAAACTGCATTGTTCAGAAATATAATTTACTTTTTAATCCTTTCCCTGATGACTTCCTGTTCCTATTTTAAACATACTGATAGTGGCAATTCGCCGGTGGCAAAGGTGTTCGATGCTACCTTGTATCAGGCTGATGTTAAGGGAATTGTTCCAAAAGGAAGTTCCAAACAAGATAGCACACAGATAGTGAAGAGCTATATTGATTCCTGGATTCGAAATGAATTGGTGTTAAATAAAGCTAATAAAAACCTTAATGATGAATCAAAAGATGTTGAGAAACAACTGGCGGATTATAAGAATTCATTGGTCATTTATGCTTATGAAAAAGAATTGGTAAGGCAGCAATTAGACACTAATGTAAAGGATGCGGAGATTGAAAAATATTACAATGAGCATGAAGGGAATTTTGAATTGAAGGATAATATCATCAAGGTTCTTTATCTGAAATTGGCAAAGAATTCTCCACGACTTTATACTGTCAGACTTTTGTATAAATCATCAAAGCCTGCTGACAGGAAACTGCTGGAAGACTACTGTCATCAGTATGCTGTGAACTATTATCTTGATGATAATTCATGGTTGTTGTTTGATGATTTATTAAAGGAAATTCCTATCAAGACTTACGACAAAGAACAATTCCTCAAGAATAATCGCTATGTTGAAATTGAGGATTCCACCTATCTCTATTTTGTAAATATAAGCGGGTTCAAGATTAAAGAAAGTACCTCTCCCCTATCCTTCGAAAAAGATAATATCAAGAGTATTATCATCAATAAAAGGAAACTCAAATTGATAGGAGATATGGAAAAGAAAGTCTATGACGAAGCTGTGAAGAATAGTGATATAAAAGTTTATTAAAACAAATTTGTAATGAAAATAATTAGAAATATAACTGGGATTTTATTCTGCATGATGCTGCTGAATTCCTTTAGCAGCAAGGCTCAAGTGAAGATTCTTGACCAGGTGGTAGGTGTCGTCGGGGCGAATGTGATTCTTCAATCGGACATTGAATCTCAATATCAGCAATTCCTGCTTCAAGGTGGTCAGGATAATCCGAATATGAGGTGTGAGATCCTTTATCAAATGCTGATTAATAAACTTCTGCTGAATCAAGCAGTATTGGACAGCGTTGAAGTTTCGAGTACACAAGTGGATGAGGAATTAGATAAAAGAATGCGCTTTTATATTCAGCAGATTGGTTCTCAAAAACTCTTGGAAGAGCGTATGGGAAAATCTGTTATTGAATTAAAAGCAGAATTCAGAACACTCATCAAAGACCAGATGCTTACCCAGCAAATGCAACAAAAGATTACGAAGGATGTTAATGCCTCGCCCTCTGATGTTAAGAATTATTATGAACATATTCCAAAGGACAGTTTGCCACGGATTGAATCTGAATTTGAGATTCAGCAAATCGTAAAGAATATTGCAGTTACTGAAGAACAGAAAAAAACTGTTAGGGATAAATTAGAAGAATACAAACAGGATATTTTGAAAGGCAAAAGGGATTTTGTAGCTACTGCAACTCTCTATTCACAAGACCCTGGTTCATACAAGAAGGGTGGTGAACTTGGTTTCTTTGGAAGAGGCGATATGCAACCTTCTTTCGAAGCTGCGGCATTCAAGCTTAGACCAGGGGAAATCTCTGATATTGTTGAAACACCTTATGGATTCCATATTCTTCAATTGATTGAAAGACGGGGCGATCAGATTAATGTAAGACATATTTTATTACGTCCGAAAGTCAGTGATGAAAACATAGAAATTGCAAGTAAATTTCTTGATAGCGTCAGAACAGAAATTAATAAAGGAACAATAACTTTTACGGATGCTGCTCAAAGATTCTCTGATGATGCGGATACAAAATACAATGCCGGATTAATGCAAAACACGCAGGATGGCACAACAAAATTTGATGCTACAACCATGGATAAAACTTTGTTCTTTCAGATTGATCAACTGAAATTAGGTGAGATTTCTAAACCTGTTTCTTATTCGGATAAAGAGCAAAAGGCTGCATTGAGATTACTGATGGTTAAATCAAAAACTTCTCCTCATACTGCCAACCTAAAGGACGATTATCAGAAGATCAGAAACGCTGCATTATCTGATAAACAAAACCTGACCTTGTTGGATTGGGTGAAGAAAAAACGTGCCGAAACTTATGTAAGTATCAATAAGGATTATCTGAAATGTGATGCCTTAAAAGACTGGGTGAAATATGTTGCTGGCAAATAATTTGAAAAGTAAATAATAAAAACTATGAATACAAAATTTAATTCCGATGTTGAAGCAGTAGATTCTCTTGTAGGAACTTACAAGGACCTTCGCAAAGAAATCGGCAAGGTGATCATCGGGCAAGACGATATTGTGAAGGATGTTCTCATCTCTATTTTCGGGCAGGGGCATTGCTTATTGGTAGGTGTGCCGGGGTTGGCGAAGACTTTGTTGGTTAATACTATTTCTCAAACTTTAGGCTTGACGTATAACCGAATTCAGTTCACCCCCGACCTGATGCCTTCTGATATTATCGGTACCGAGATATTAGATGAGAACCGTCATTTTCGTTTCATCAAAGGACCTTTATTTGCAAATATTATTCTTGCCGATGAAATCAACAGAACTCCTCCAAAGACTCAATCTGCTTTGCTGGAGGCGATGCAAGAAAGAACTGTTACCGCTGCCGGGACCCGTTATGATTTAGGCAAGCCATTCTTTGTTCTTGCGACTCAAAACCCTATCGAACAGGAAGGAACTTACCCGCTTCCCGAAGCTCAGTTAGATCGTTTTATGTTTAATGTTTTGTTGGATTATCCGAAGTATGAGGAAGAAATTACTGTTGTAAAAAACACAACCTCTAATTACAAACCTGAACTTAAAGTCATTATTCATGGAGAAGAAATTGTCTATTTTCAGGATTTGGTTCGCAGGATTCCTATTGCAGATAATGTTTTGAATTATGCCGTAACTCTTGCTCAAAAGACTCGCCCGAATACAAAACTTGCGACCGAAATGGTGAACAATTATCTTTCATGGGGTGCTGGTCCGAGGGCTTCACAATACTTAGTTATCGGTGCTAAGGTAAATGCGATATTCAATGGAAAATATTCTCCAGATATTGAAGATGTGCAGGCAGTTGCAGCAGGAATTCTTCGTCATAGAATTGTCCTTAATTATAAAGCGGAAGCCGAGAGAATATCTGTCGAAACTATTATCAAAAGCTTGGTTTGATAGGATTAGAATTCAATTTGTAAACTCCCAATAAAAAGAAAAGAGCGATAAGTATATCGCTCTTTTTTTATTTTTAAGTCTTTCCTATTACGGGATTGAAAACTAAAAAAAGACTATAGATTAGCTCTCAACTCAACTAAGAATTCTTTGACAGACCGAAGCGTCAGAACAACTTGTTCGTTATTGATAGGGTCATCTTTCATCTCTCTCAACTTAGCTTGAGCACCCGGTATAGAATACCCCTTTTCCCTAACCAAATGATAAATCAATTTGAAATGCTCAATGTCTTCTTTGTTATACTTTCTGTCACCACGGGAGTTAATACGTCTTGGGTTCAAGATTTCAAATTGTCTTCCCCAGAGTCTTAAAAGTGATGTAGTAACTCCAAACATTTCTGCCAATTCAGTGATGTTCCAATACAATTTGGTGATCTTGTACTCATCATCAAAATTTTCTTCTTCTTCTTTTTTTGCCATATTTATATTATTTAATGAAGGGCAAAGATATAGATTATTTGATTAATAATATCTTTTCCTGTCAGCTTCTAAAATTTTCATACTGCAATGGGATTCCAATATCCTTGGTTTTAAGCAGAGAAATTACATTCTGGAGGTCATCAATCTTTTTGCCTGTGACTCTGACCTGGTCATCGTTGATGGATGCCTGAACTTTGATTCCAGTATCTTTTATGATCTTCACTATCTTTTTCGCAGTTTCTTTATCAATGCCTGTTTTGATTTTAATATCCTTTTTAACCATATTCCCTGAGGCATAGAGTTCTTTCCCGAAATCAAGACAAGATGCATCCAGTCCTTGCTTCATCATCCTTGAAATAATAATATCCTCAATAGTTTTAAGACGCATATCCTGTTCGGTAACAATGTGCAGCGACATTTCTTTTTTATCAAGATCAATCGTGCTTTTGCTGTTATTAAAATCATACCGGTTTAGGATTTCTTTCCTTACGGTATTGATGGCATTATCTAATTTCTGGATGTCTATTTTGCTTACTATATCGAAGTTTGGCATGATTTGAAGTATTATGAAATTTCTATTGTGATGGTGCGAAAATAATATTTCCCTGATAAATCTTTATTCCCAAAATAGCAAGCGTTTTTAGAAATCATTTATTGTTGCATCCTGGCAAATCAAAATTAATAATAAGATACCTTAGTTTTTGTAATTTAGCAACCTTCATAAAAGCAAAATATGTCTAAAAAGAATACATTCAAAGATGAAAGCCCTTTCATAGAACCAAAGGAAGAATCGGATGGTTTCACTGATCCCGTAAAACCTACGAAAGGAGAAAGGAAAGTGCGCTTTGCATTCTTCAAAGACGAACGGACTCATAAGGTTTTCGGACTGCTATTATTATTTCTATCCGTCATCTTAATGGTGTCTTTTACTTCTTTTATTTTTACCTGGAAGGTAGATGATGATATATTCCAAAGGTCATGGAATGAAATATTTTCTTCCCGTGATATTCATGCAGAAAATTGGTTGGGAAGGATAGGAGCCGTTATATCGCATCAGTTCATTAAAGATTGGTTTGGAGTATCTTCATTTCTGATAGTATTCCTGCTGTTTATCACAGGTGCAAGGATTGTTTTGAATGCAGTTATTTATCCTTTGAGTAAGGCTTATTCTTATTGCTTTTTCTTTCTTGTATGGGGCTCCATCACTTTATCTTATTTGATAAGAGACCATGATTATTTATTCATAGGAGGAGCCTTCGGATATGAACTAAACATTTGGCTGGAAGGTGTTGTGGGCATGGTAGGCACAGGATTTCTTTTGTTCTTTGCTATGCTGATATTTCTTGTTATTGCATTCAATATTAATTTCAAACTTCCGAAGAGAGAGAAGCTGGAACCAGCCCTTGCCAATGAAGATATTCCAATTGCAATAAAGGAACCAAGAGCTAAGAAAGCAACTCCTCCTAAGCAGAAGGATTTAGACATGGAAATAGTAGGGAATGAAGAAGATGAAAAAGAAAATGCTGAAGAAGAAAATCATGAAAATTCTATAGAAGAAACCTTTCTTAAAAGTAAAGACAAAAACAAAAAAGTGGATCATGTTCCTTTAGCGATAGAGACTGTGGCTGTAGAGGAAGTCGTATCTGAAGTGAAGGGCACGAGGAATACTATTGACACGCCTTATGACCCTACTCTTGAATTATCGAATTATATATTCCCTACCATAGATTTATTGGAAAATTATGGCTCGAATAAGATTCAAGTAAACAACGAAGAATTAGTAGAGAATAAAAATAAAATTGTCGAAACACTTGGGCATTATGACATCAGGATTGATAAGATAAAAGCTACTGTCGGACCAACAATTACACTCTATGAAATTGTTCCTGCGGCAGGCATTCGTATTGCTAAGATTAAGAATCTGGAAGATGATATTGCGCTGAGTCTTTCTGCTTTGGGAATACGAATTATTGCTCCCATTCCAGGCAAAGGAACCATAGGTATCGAAGTTCCGAACTCCAAGCCTGATACCGTTTCCATGCGTTCTATCATTGGTTCGGAGAAATTCCAGAACACTGATTATGATCTTCCCATTGGTCTTGGAAAAACTATCTCTAATGAAGTCTTTGTTGCCGACTTAGCCAAGATGCCTCACCTTCTTATGGCAGGTGCTACAGGTCAGGGAAAGTCTGTCGGTTTGAATGCTGTTTTGGTATCGCTTCTATACAAAAAACATCCTTCTCAAATCAAATTTGTTTTGGTTGATCCTAAGAAAGTCGAGCTTACATTATTCAAGAAAATAGAGCGTCATTTCCTTGCTAAACTTCCCGGTGATGATGAAGATGCAATCATTACAGATACCAAGAAAGTTATCAAGACCCTGAACTCTCTTTGCATAGAAATGGATCATCGTTATGACCTTTTGAAGGATGCGCAAGTGAGGAATATAAAGGAGTATAATGCCAAGTTTATTCAAAGAAAATTGAATCCTAATGAGGGTCATCATTTCCTTCCCTACATCATATTAGTCATTGATGAATTTGCAGATTTAATCATGACTGCTGGCAAGGAAGTTGAGCTGCCCATCGCTCGATTGGCGCAATTGGCAAGGGCTATAGGTATTCACCTTATCATTGCCACACAGCGTCCTTCGGTAAATATTATTACCGGAACCATCAAGGCAAATTTCCCTGCGCGTATAGCTTTTCGTGTTACGTCAAAGATTGATTCAAGGACTATTTTGGATGCTGGTGGTGCTGATCAATTGGTCGGTCGTGGAGATATGCTTTTGTCCACCGGTGCAGATTTGATTCGTCTGCAATGTGCCTTCGTTGATACCCCGGAAGTTGAAAAAATTACTGACTTCATCGGCGACCAGCATGGCTATCCCGATGCCTTCCGTCTCCCCGAAGTTTATGAGGAAGGCAAGGAAGGTGAGGGCGATTTCAATGCCTCAGAAAAGGACTCCATGTTTGATGAAGCGGCGTATATCATTGTCCAGCATCAGCAAGGTTCTGCATCACTGCTCCAAAGGAAATTAAAGCTGGGCTATAATCGTGCAGGCAGGATTATTGATCAATTAGAAAATGCCGGAATCATAGGTCCTTTTGAAGGAAGTAAGGCACGCGAAGTCTTGATAAAAGACCAGATGAGCCTCGAAGATCATTTGAAGAAATACAAGTAGGATTATTCCCTTCATTTATTGATGGCAGCTCCCCGAAAAGGGAGCAACTATTATTAAATTAAGGAAGAAAATAAAGCCACAAATTTCAAGTTCGTGGCTTCTCTTTTTCCATAAAACCAAAAAGACATAATCCTGCTGCGAGTTCAAAATTTCCGACCCACATTGAAAAATGTATGACCTGCATTTAAGAATATATGACCCACATTTAAAATTGTTATACCTAATAATTAAGAATGTATGACCCACATTTAAGAATGTCATACCTAACAATTAAGAATGTATGACCCACATTTCAAAATGTATGACCTACCTTTAAGAATGTATGACCTACATTTAAGATAAAAGGTCATTTAATGTCTTATGCGACTATTTTAATTGCTAATAAAGCAGTATTTAACAGCACTTTACGTCCATATCTCTATAAACCCATTGGAAGGCACATTTAATTCCTCTTAACTGAATCCTTTCCTTTTTCCTAATTTTGCAATTCTATAATTGAATAAAGAATATGAAAATCGGAAAAGTTATAATGTTGGTTTTGTTAAGCACTGGAATCTTTGCCCAGAGCGATAAGGTTTCGCAGGATATTTTGAAGGGATTAAGCGAAAAGTATAAATCATTCTCCAGCATCAATGCGGAGTTCACCTATACCATTGAGAATGCTCAGGACAAAACAAATGACAAGCAAATCGGCAAAGTTTTTTTAAAGGGAACGAAATATAAATTGCTGGTAGCCGGGCAAGAAGTCTATTGTGATGGCACCACTGTCTGGACCTATTTGAAAGATTCCAAAGAGGTTCAGATCACTGACCCCAACACGAAATCAGATGCCATAACTCCTGCAAACATTTTCACGATGTATGACAAGGGTTATCAAAGTAAATTCGTGGAAGAAAAGGTAGAGAATGGAAAGTCAGTACAAATAATTGACCTTACACCATTGGATAAAAAGAAAAAATTCTTCAAGATAAGATTGACTATTGATAAAAATGAAAAGACCATTATCAACAGCAAAATATTTGATAAGAACGGAAATAAAATCACCTACACCATTGATAAATTTATTCATGATACTCCCCTCCAGGACTCCTTATTTACTTTTGTTCCTGCAAATTATCCTGGTATCGAAGTGATTGATCTCCGCGACAAATAAGCAATTCTTTAATCATTCATGGCATTAATTAAACCTGTTAAAGGTATCTCGCCAGTCTTCGGCAAGAACTGTTTCTTAGCAGATAATTCCACAATCGTGGGTGAGGTGATTATGGGCGATGATTGCAGTGTCTGGTTCAATGCTGTGGTGAGGGGCGATGTCAATTCTATTACCATCGGCAACAAGGTAAATATTCAAGATGGAGCCATCATTCATTGCACCTATCAGAAGGCAAAAACTACTATCGGCAACAATGTTTCTATAGGGCATAATGCCATCGTTCATGGCTGTACTTTGATGGATAATGTATTAGTCGGGATGGGTGCCATCGTGATGGATAATTGCCTCGTTGAATCTAACAGCATCATTGCTGCCGGAGCTGTGGTTCTTGAGAATACCCACATCGAATCAGGCACTATCTATGCAGGTATCCCGGCAAAGAAAGTCAAGGATTTAACCATCGAACAGACCAAAGAATTAATCGAAAGAATCGCGAATAATTACTTGATGTATTCAGACTGGTTTCGGTGAATTATTAATTCGAAGCGAATCTTAAATTTTGCTTTCAATATACCGGACTAAAGACCTTTTAGCAATCGGCAATAATGTTTCACGAATCGGGAAAGACATTTTTGATTCGACAACATAAGTTCCAGGGTTAGAAAACTTCTTGTAAGTCCTTATCAAATCCAATTTAATGTTCTCAAAAGTATTGATAACGGACCGACTATAGGAAGAAATATATTCCGTCTTAATACCTCTGTATTTCTCTTGAGCATTTTCAAAAATGGTAATCTGATATTCATAAACGATAGTCTCATTTGATTTGGTTCCTATCAAAAAGAAGTAACCCATTTCGGAATTCAAAGGAATAATTCCTACTGGGAAAATATTTAATTTGTCCTCAACGAATTGATATAATTCCCTCCCTTCCAGCAAATGAGTTTTCATCAATGGAATGGCAAAATCAAGGATGGATTCCACCTCTATCAGGCATTTGTCATCCGCTAATAACCGCTCGAATTCTATCTTGAATTTCTGAACATCCACCTTGCTGATTTGCTTTGGGAAATGCCCCTCGACAAAACTTTTATTCTCCTTCAAGAGAACCAAATTATTATAATGATCCATCATGTCAGATAAGAATGGATACAACTTTTTATCATTAAAATTCTTTTCCACCTCCTGCAAATATGCAAGTAGAATGTACTTTTTATACTCGAAGTCTATCAAGCCCTCAGTTAGCCAATTATCATTTAACTTTTTCATCTTCTTTTAATTATATCTTTAAACGAAAATTTATTAAAAATGTTCAAGCATTAACAGAGAGTTGGAAACAACATTTTTTGAATAGACTTCTTTCATAATTCAGTCCCATAGGGACTGGCTTTTGGTAGTAATAATAATATAACCATACTATCAAAGCCCAGCGGGACGACCTTTCATATTAGTTAGGATTAATTACCAAAAGATCGTCCCTCTGAGACTTTATTCTTTAATGACTGTCGGGTTATATATACCAAGTTGCGGCTTGTCAGGAATGACAAGCCCTCACAGTTTTTATATTTAATATTCCTTGTTCAATATTCATTATTTCCTTTGTTAGGTATCAAGACGGACATTCATAATATTTAATAATATTAGTGGTGTATAGAAACCGACAGTCAATTTAAATTAAATGGTAAAACCGCATCAAATAAATAAGGATGCAAAATTCGACAAAATAAATTTCTTCTTCACTCAATTGTTCGTTAATCTTTTCCTATTAAAAAGTTAATCTTTTTGATATGAAACATATGCATATTTTATCTTGTAAAATTTTCTTGGTATATGTTCATAAAACTGTTCATAAACTCAAGTCAGATTTATTCTGTGAAACAGAAATTTTCTTTAATTTTGCACCCATAAAATAATTAGACCATGAAAAAATTATTGCCCCGTCTTAAGAACAAGTATGTTTTAAGCATGTTATTCTTTATTATATGGATTGCTTTCTTTGACGATAATAATTTCATCGTGCAATATCGGTATAAAAAGAAACTCGCAGAACTTAAACAAGATGAAGTTTTTTACAAGAATGAAATAGACAAGAACAAACGCGATTTATATTACCTCACTTCCAATAAAAAAAACCTTGAGAGATTTG
>JABDAW010000011.1 GCA_013288905.1 Bacteroidota bacterium
CCTTGATGATCAATCATGGTTCCGAATATTTTCGGATAGACATCTACCGAGAAAAGAAGTTGTAAATAATTCTCATGATACTTCGATTCGCGGATAAGGAAATAGGGAATTACGGTCAGACAGAATAAGGTCAATGACAGAATAATGATTTTGAAATCAGGCTTAAATCCTAAGCCCTTATTAATGATAATTGTTGGAATGATAAAGAATATCGGGATCAGTCCGACTACTGATTTGGTCATGAATCCCAAGCCTAAAGATAAGGCTAATAGCAGCATCCAGCGTTGCTTTTTCTCAAAGAATATTTTGTGAATGGAGATAAAGGAAAGCAAAATGAAGAAAGTCAGCATGCTTTCATAATCGCCAGAAATGATTCCATGCTGCCCGAAGAAGGCTATTGATAAGCCTATTCCAAAGGTGCTCATGATTCCAAGAAGATAATTCCTGGTGATGGATACCAGGAAAAAATAGAACAACATTAAGGTGCTTAATCCGAATAGTACGGAAGGCAATCTGCCAGCCCATTCAGAGAAACCAAATACCATGAATGACAAGGCGGAAAGCCAGGTAAACAAAGGTGGTTTGATGTCCCAGTGATCTAAAACTCCATGCCTTGTAATGCCAATCCAGTCACCAGACTTTTGCATTTCCCAGGAACTTAGAAGGTTCAAAGATTCGTCCCATGATTGTAGTGGAAGTCGCATGATTATGGATAAAGCATAACTTGCATAGCAGGCAAGAAGGATAAAGAATATGCCATTGAACAACATGATTGTTTTTCTTGCCGGTATTTTATTTGAGAGCTTCATCGCGACTTTGAGGCGTTAAAATTAGTATTCATCGAATCAATCATGGGCATATAAGATTAATGTATTTTCATTGTCCCTAAGCCGCAGATTTTTATTGATTCCCTCGAGCCAATTGGTACTATTTTCCGTGAATTTCGGAATGCTTTGAATCTTCTTTTTGAAATGAAATCTGTCAAATGCATCTTTGCAAGCGACCGTTTTTAATGTTGCTTCGCTGATTACTAAAAGGATTGTTTTACTGCTATCCGAACTCATAGAATCGAGCTCGCATAATGATTCTATTTTTCTTTCTTCCATGTTCTTTTCTTCATAGAAATTTGCCTTTAGAAATTGCCAGGGATCATAAGGATTACTTATATTTAAGAATAACAGCCGAATAGATTTATCACCATAATTTTCATGAATATATTTTGTGATTTCCATCCTTCCGATTCCTGCTGATCGGGTTGCCATTGCTGCAAGTCCGATACTATTTGCAAGTATAAATATTCCTAAAATAAAGTAGAATAAATACCGATTAAACATTGACTTAAACAACCTTGATTTAAGGGGTTCTGTTTTCTGATAAGCCATCATCAAAACAATGGGCAGGTAATAGATTATCGGGAATAAAAATCGTTCTTCTTTATGTGGAATCATGGAATGAACCAGCAGGAATGGCAGGGTGATCCATAGCACAATGCTGCGACGGTCTTTGATTAATAGGACGACAATGGAAAGCAATATTATTATTCCAAAAATGCCCGTAGAAAAGTTGAAGATATACCGAAAATAATAGTACCAGGATGATGTCCCGAATTCAGAGGCTTTGTCTTTAATTAAATTGATGTTTAAATAATTCCAAAAGGTGCAAGTCCAGACCCCATAGAACCAATAATCTATCACTAACCCGACACCTAATATCAGCATCCCGGCACCACAAATTTTTAACAAGTTTATGCGGCTTTCTTTCTTGATAAAGATTAACCAAAGGATTAATCCTAATGATAAAAAGGCGGATTGAAAGCGGAATAAAAAACTTAATCCCAAGAGGCATCCGACGAAGAAATAAGTTCTTCTTTTTTCATAATCCAATACCAATGATAGTGCCAGCAAGAAGGTTAATCCTGACCAGCATTCAGATGAAAAACGAACGCTCAGATAGGGGATAAACCATAGCAAATACGACATCGCATAATACATCTTCTGATTCTTTTCCTCCACAAATCTCTTGGTAGCAATGACAAAGCGATTAATGCAAAACAAGGCAAAGATGGCAGTCATCATTCGCAAGATAAAACATAGAACATAAGGATCGCGGATAGTAAAGAAATGAGCTATTCTAAAGACCTCATAAGCCATCATAGGCTGCAATGCAGGGCGAATCTTTTCATGATATTCCCAAGGTAAATCCTTTGCCTGAACTGCCTCTGACTTGAGGTTTGCAAATTCAATAATCTGATAATGTTCGTCGGCATGAATATACCCGTGACTATTGTATGCAGTGATGGCAAATACGACCATCGCAACGAACAAAACCGCCTTGTGAAATTTAGAATTTATCAATTTATTTACCCCTCTTCATTGGAAGCAAAATTAGGAAATGGAGAATCATAAAAACTTCTCGATGATTAATCCTCCTTTTATTCACCACAGCCCTGGTGCATACCCGTCAACCTAAGCAATTTTTTGCGCAAAATTCAATCTGTTATTTCTTTTATAATAACACCGGTAAATTAACCACAAGAAATGCCATTAGGATTTTGGAATTAAATGGCTATCCCGATAAAATAATTATGGAAGCGAGAAAGCTTGCCTAACAACCATCTCATAAAGTTTTTATCACCCTTTATCAAAGACAATTTTATGAATTAAAGAAGTACCAAAAGAGGCTACGGCGAATATATTATCAGAAGGATAGGAAAGAAGAGTTGCCGGAAAGAAACGGGAATACGATACTATTTAAATTTGTTATGTAATTTTATGTAGTTTTGGCGGGTGAAAAGAAAGATAAAGGTAATTAATAATTGGGAAATTTTAAATCCGAATTTTATATTTGGCGGCTCCAAAAGGGGATGGGAACGGACGACAAATATCTTTCCATTAATATAAAATCTTAGTAAAAATGAATAAAAAACCTGTTGCAAAAAACAAACCAAAACAACCGGATGTTAAGCGAAAATCAGCTATTAAAAACAACGCATCGCAGGAAACAAGCTGGATCAAGTATATTTTATTAGCAGTTATATTAATAGTTACTTACATCGCCTTTTCTCCTGCCTTCAAAGGCAACTTTGTCAATTGGGATGATCAAAGATATGTTCTTGATAATACGATGCTCTCAAAGCCATTGCAGGAGTGTGCAAAGTATTATTTCTCTCATTTCTTTTTTAATAATTACCATCCTCTCACCATGATGGTTTATGCAATGGAATTCCACAATGCCTTACCGGTTCAGGGATTCATTACCAACCCTGATATTTTCCATGAAGTAAATATCATTATTCATTTGCTGAATGTGATGCTTGTTTTTTGGTTTGTTTTCTTATTGAGTGAAGGAAAGTTAGAAGTTGCAGTAATTGTTTCTTTACTCTTTGGAATACATCCGATGCATGTGGAATCCGTTGCCTGGGTATCCGAATTAAAGGATTGCCTGTATTCATTTTTCTTTATCTTGGGATTAATATTTTACTATAAATATATAAAGGATTCAAGAGACAATAAGAATAAATCGATGTTTTATTTTCTTGCATTTTTAATGTTCATAATATCAGGCTTATCGAAGCCAGCAGCGGTAACTTTTATATTGGTACTTCCGTTGATTGATTATTATTTGAAAAGAAAAATCAACAAATGGATTTTCCTTGAAAAGATACCATTCTTTTTACTTTCATTAGTTCTTGGAATTGTTACCATTAAGGCGCAGGAAGGGGCTATTGGGAAGTTTGAATTATATACTTTCTTCCAAAGAATCATGTTAGCATCTTATGCACTGATAAGCTATATCTATAAGTTATTTTTACCGATAAATCAATCGGCATTATACCCGTTTACGCATCTTTTAGGCGGAAATTTTCCTATCATATTTTACATCGCTCCATTCATAGTCATATTGATATTTGCTATAGTACTTTGGAGCACTAAATATACTCGAATCGTGGCATTTGGTTTCTTGTTTTTCGTTTTAAATATTTTCTTGATCCTGCAATTCATGTCAGTAGGTATTTCATTAATATCAGAACGATATACTTACATTCCATATATCGGTTTATTCTTTATTGCCGGTATGGGATTTAGCTGGATTTATAGGAATAAAAAGAATGAAATTGCTAAATATAAATCATTAGTAATCGGAGTATTTATAGTCATTGGAACAACCTGTGCATTCCTTACTAATGCTCGCTGCAAAGTGTGGCTGAATGCCGAAACAATGTGGACTGATGTGATAAAACAATTTCCAAATGATCCGGAAGGATACCAGAATCGAGGCTTGTATTTAGTTGAAAAAGCCAAGTATGGCGGGACTCCGGAGAAGGATGATATGGATAAGGCTTTTCAGGATTTCAATCATTCATTAATCCTCTCATCCAAGGAACCGAAGATATATTCTAACCTGGGAAATATCTATGCTTTGAGGGGAAATTACGATTCATCGCTAGCTGCTTATAACAAAGCCGTTGCAATGGATTCAACTGACTATAATGTTTATCTGAATCGGGGAATTACTTATTCCATCATGCAAAAATACGACAGTTCCTTCGTTGATTGGGATAAGGCTTTGCGGCTTCATGGCCCTGATGTAAAAATCTATCAAAACAGAGCTTTTGCATATCTCAACAAAGGCAGGTTTAAGGAATCAATTCAGGATTATAAATCTCTAAATGAAATGGGAATTCCTTTGGATGGAAACATGTATTTCTTTCTTGCCTGTGATTATTTTCAATTAGGGAATTATGATTCCGCAATTATTGATTTTACAAAGGCAATTGATTTGAATCCAAACAATAAAGAGGCTTATTTTAACCGATCTCAAACCTATAACAACGTGAAAAAATCAAGAAATGCTTTGGATGATGCGTTAAAAGCCCAGAGCCTTGGATATAATGTGGATCCAGCTTACTTAGAGAAACTAAGAAAACAATTATAAGGAATATTTGTTGAATAATTTTATTTCAAAAACTACTTTGAAATACTCACAGGACCAGCAGCTATGTGGTAAGATGTCATCTTGTCATTCTTATCATAAGACGGATAAAAAGTAATTCTGTCACCACTTAATTTACCGATTTCAATGCTTGCAATATCCCAAAACTTACGACTGCCTTTCTTTTTATCATCAATTAAAATGGTGAGTGCATCATTTTCCACTGCTAATTTTTCTATTTCCTTGCGGGATAATTTTTTAAGATACTGAGCAGGCTTTATAATAGGATTATCTTCGATTTCATCAGATGCTTCTTGTGAAGAAACATAGGCTTTTTCAATTTTAATATCACGACAATCTCTTGGGGTAAGTTTCATGTCAGGCACTTCATCGTGAATGAAATTATTAATTGCCAAAGGAATATTTTCAATCTTTTCTAAGTATGGGGAATAAACAATCATTGAAGAATTATCATTAGCAATAACTGGTTTTTGAATGACAGGATTTATTGGGATTTTGTTATGAATAAGAGGTTGTGCAGTATTCTTCAAAGTACCTTTAACGGCAGTGGCAACAGGCATTTCAACAACCTTGTTAGGAGTAGTATCCTTGGTAATCGGTACAGTTGTATAATGAGAATATAAATTAGTATGTTCATCCTTCTTAAATTTGTTTGAATAAAAATAAACACCAATAATAATCAAGACTGAAGCTGCCACTGACAGATAGCGATAAAGCATCGGAATAATTCTCTTTTCCTTCTTTTTTAAAGAAGATTTTCCAAAGTATTGAATGGATTTATCAGGAACCAGTTTAGTCTTCTTCAACATATCCAATTCTCTCTGGAAATATGGATTAGTCTTTAAAAAATAATTGACTTCTTTAATCTCTCTTTCATTCAAATCCCCTTCAACAAAAGCTATTAAGTAATCCTGACAGTTGGTAGCGGAAATGGTATTTTTTTTTAAGGAATCTTTCATTGGGAATCCCTCCATAGCAGATTCATTCAATGTTATCAGTTCAAAGCTGTTGAACTCATCAGCAAGGTCTGGATTAGCGTCTAAGAAAGCAAACAATTCCTCCGTCTCCATCCCTTTAAGATTACCCTCATGGTAATCCAAAAAATACACCTCATAATTATTTCTATTAATCTTCATCCTAATCAACTAAATTACATTATCCATACTCCCGATATATTCCCTCAAAGTCACCCTTGCCCTGTAAATATAAACCTTTACTTGTGCTTCATTCAAGCCGGTTATCTGTCCTATTTCTTCATAAGAATACCCTTCATAATCCCTTAGCAAAACAACTGTCCTTTGTATTTCCGGCAAACGATTTAAGGCTTCATTCAGCACTTCATGCAAATCCGAATATTGTTCCGAATGCTGCAAGGAGTTAAAATTCACTTCATTAAAATCACCTTTCTTTTTATCCCTTCTTATTTTATCAATCATGGTATGATAACCCGTGGTGAACAAATAGGACTTAGCTTTATCCGCAGCAATTGTATCAACTACCTTCCACATTTTCTCAAAAGAATCTTGCACCACATCACGAGCATCCTCTTTATCACGCATATTCTTTAAGATAAACCGATAAAGATTATCCGAATATAGATCCACACATTCATTGAACTCGGCGGTAGTCATTCCTGCAATTTATTGATTCAATTATTTGCTTTTATGAATAAGACGAATACCTGAAAGGAAAAGTTACAAAGCGACTTGATTTTATTTCGAAAAACATAAGCATAAAAAAAACAGGATAGAACTTTTATTCTATCCTGTCAATTATTATAAAAATCTTAAAGTCTTAGTTTAAAGCTTTTATTGCTGCTGTCAAGGTGGTCAATGTTGTTTGCTGATAAGTGATTGTAAAAGTTACACTCTGCACAGTTGAAGTAGCTGAAACCTCAGGGAAATAATTATTACCTTGATTATCGGTTAAGTAATTTGCATAAAGTTGCTTTCCTGAACTTACATTCCATGCGACAATTTTACCTGTAATATTTAGAGGAACATTATTAAAAACATATTGGGTATTTTGGTTGTTGGGACCTAATACAGGCACAGCCTTAATAACCGTAACCTTCCACGGTGCATCAGCTACAAAAAAGGCCTGTACATCTGCATAAGAAGGACTGGTCGCATTTTGTAAAGTAATTTTACCAGTACCTGGATGTTGTCCATTATAAAGCCCTGAATTTCCTACGCCAGCTATATATGCGTTTGAATCAGCAAGATTATACCAACGGTAAATTGATAAGGAATCCATGATACGGAATGTGTAAAACTGATTTTGATTAGAAGTCGGAGGATAAATAAAATTGAAACTGTCTGTGGGAACAGGGACAGTCCACCAGTTTAAACCAGGATAGGTTAAAAGATTTGAAGGTGTATTCATACTATCAAGGTCATTTCTATAAACCAACATTTGATTAGTGGATGGCCAATAAGCATTTCGATTTAAATTGCCATTGGTTACAGGAACTTTTACACGAAATTGAAAACGTTGTCGCCAATCCCCGGAAGATGGTACAAAGGAGGTTATCGTATCCAAATCCAAAGTATCACCCGCTTGATAAACAGCAATTGAAAGTGCCCCGAATGATTGAAGCCATCTTCCGCCGGAATCTACTGTTTGCATATTGCTGAATATCCAATCACTGTTTTTATATAATTCTTTTATGTAAATGGTTCCATTTCCTAAGGTTCCATCATCCATCGTATTCATCTGATTCATGTAATACACGAATGAACTGTCTTTAAAGATAATTTGAGTTCCCCCACTAAAAATAACAGATGAGTCATTACTGATATGACTGCTATCTCCTAAATTCCAACCTTTCGATTGAAGGGCGACTTGATTACTGTCAAAGACTACTGAGGAACTGTTATAAATTGGGGGATTGCTGGTTGTAGTATTGTTCTTTTTGCAGGCAACAAGAACTACGGCAAGGATGGCTGCGATTACTAATAACTTTTTAGTATTTTTCATATTCATAATTATTTATTTGTTATTTACTGTAAAATTCGTTTTTATTTTCAGAATGTAAAGTTAGCACTAATTTTTGAATTGACAAAATTTTTGCGAAGATTTTTCCTGTTTCTATCCTCCAAATGGGACTTATTATTAATTTCATTAAAGATGTTCCTTTTTCTTTTTAACTTTGCAATATTAGAAAAATTTTCAGAAATCAAATCTAAAACCATAAAAATATGAATACAAATGCCCCCCTTGCCGAGCGCATAAGACCAACAAATTTGAATGACTATATCGGTCAGGAGCACCTCGTGAGTGAGGGTGCTGTCTTGCGAAATTCTATCCTGTCTCAAAGGATTCCTTCCATGATTCTATGGGGTCCGCCGGGGGTCGGAAAGACGACGCTGGCATATATAATTTCACAGCAATTGAACCGTCCTTTCTTCACCCTTTCCGCCATTAATTCTGGGGTGAAGGATGTGCGGGATGTTATTGAGAAATCGGGTAAATATCTCATCGAAAACCCCAATGCGCCGGGCAGTCCGGTCCTGTTTATTGACGAAATCCATCGGTTTAACAAGAGCCAGCAGGATTCTTTGTTGGGAGCCATCGAGCGGGGTACGATTATTTTGATTGGCGCTACTACCGAGAATCCTTCTTTTGAAGTTATCTCGCCGCTTCTTTCGAGATGCCAGGTGTATATATTAAAGGAGTTGACGAAGGAGAATCTGATTCAATTGCTCCATCATGCCATTGCAAATGATGTGGTATTAAAGGAGAAAAAAATTACATTACAAGAGACCGAAGCCCTGTTGAGAATCTCTGGCGGCGATGCCAGAAAGATGCTGAATTTATTCGAGTTGGTCATTAATTCCCTTCCAGATGACCCTACTATTACCAATGAAAATGTTATGCAGATTGCTCAACAAAAGATTGCTTTATACGACAAAGGCGGCGAGCAGCATTACGATATTATTTCTGCATTCATCAAGTCCATTCGAGGCAGCGATCCTAATGCCGCGATTTATTGGCTGGCGAGGATGATTAAGGGCGGCGAGGAGGTGAAATTCATCGCAAGAAGATTGCTGATTTTGGCTTCCGAAGACATCGGCAATGCTAATCCCACAGCATTAATAATGGCGAATAACTGCTTCCAGGCGGTCAATGTCATTGGCTATCCCGAAAGCCAGATTATCCTCTCCCAATGTGTTGCCTATCTTGCCTCTTCCCCGAAAAGTAATGCCGCTGTCGAAGCCATTGGTTTGGCAAATGAATTAGTCAATAAAACAGGAGATTTGCCGGTGCCATTGCACATCAGAAATGCTCCCACAAAATTAATGAAAGACCTCGGCTATGGAAAGAATTACCAATATTCTCACAGCTATGAAGGCAATTTCTCGAATCAGGAATATCTGCCCGAACAAATATCGGGCACCAAGATTTATAACCCAGGAAATAATACCCGCGAAAAAGAATTGCGTGCTTTTTTGAAGTCGCTTTGGGGAGAGAAATATGGGTATTGAGGGAAAGAAAATTTAATTAATACGATTATCTCGACAATCAACCCTTTGGTCTCGATAACCGGCTCCTTGATCTCGATAACCAGCCCCATGATCTCGATAATCAGCTCCTTGATCTCGATAATCAGCCCCACGATCTCGATAATCAGCCCCACGATCTCGATAACCAGCCCCATGATCTCGATAACCTGCTCCATGATCTCGATAACCTGCTCCATGATCTCGATCTTTAGCTCCATGATAACGATGTTGGAGCTAAAGATCTCTCTGGCGTTTTATTTTGTATTGTAAATTGTGATTTTTGTAATCAAATTGGCAGGGAATAATACAAACGGAAGTTGTCCAAAAATCTTAATATTTCAACATTTACCCTATATTTCCTAATTTTGTCCCATGAAATTAATGCTTCACTTAATAGCCCTTAGCACTTTTATCCTTTGTTTTTGTTGCAAGGCAAAGGAAAATTCCCAAAGCAATAATCAAATTACCACCCCTGTTATTATAGATAAAAGCCTCACCAAGATATTCGATATGTCCCATAAAATTGATACCGCTTTTGTGAATGGCGATATTCTTACTTTGAAAATTTCATTCTTTAATGTCTGCAAAACCGACACTTTTGAATTGGTCGGGAATGGGAAATTTGCCAAATCTAATCCTCCATTAACAGGTTTATTTATCCGAAGAAAAGCCAGCAATGTGGATTGTAAAACAAATCTTACAAAGGAACTGAAATTTGATGTTAGTGCTTTGAAATATCCTTTATTGAATAAAGTAATCTTAAACTTAGATGAGCAAAACAAAGTCATATATACTTATTAAATAATAATGTTTAGAATGAAAAAGAGTACCCTTATTTTTATACTTCTATTGGCAATGACTGCTCTTAGAAATCCTTCCTTCGCCCAAATCAGTGAAGGAGGCACTCCCCTTGGTTTCCAGGTACCGATCAATCAAAGCAATCTCATTGCGGGTGTTGAAATGCCTGTGGTGAACGTAGATTCGCTGCAAAAAGAAGATGCCGTGAATGATAAATTCAAGGAGATTCCCTGGCGATTCGGGTATAATCATTTGGTGAATCTGAACCTTGATAATTCAGGCGTCACGACGACTTTGAATAATGGAGATCATTTGTGGCAGTTAGCGATTCATTGTCCCGATGCCGTTTCTATAAACATTGCATTTAATGAATTTCACATTCCAAAAGGAGCCAGGATGTTTATCTATAATCAGGAAAGAACGCACGTTATTGGAGCCTTCACCGACAAGACCAATCAAGCGGATCATCAATTAGGTTGCGCCCTTTTGCCAGGTTCTTCAATCATTGTGGAATATTTTGAACCTGCTAATGTTGACTTTCATGGAACACTTAATATTTTCAGAATCACGCAAGGATACCGCAGTCTGTTCAAGCATTTGAAATTTGGTTTAGGATTTGGAAGCTCTGAATCCTGCGAAAACAATGCCATCTGCGACCCTGATTGGTCTAAGGAAAAAAGAGGTATCGCCTGCCTTGTGGAGAATGGAAATGCCAGTTGCTCCTGCTCCTTGCTGAATGATGTTCCAAATGATGGAACTCCATATATCTTAACCGCTAATCACTGCGGTTCTTCAGGTTTCGGGTCATGGGTATTTCTCTTTAATTGGGACAGCCCTACCTGCACTCCTTCCAATCAGGGACCTCAATCCTATTGGCTTTCAGGGGCTACTCAAGTGGCTGTGAATGGGCATTCGGATTTTAATTTGCTTAAGTTATTCCAAAATATTCCAGACAGTTTCAATGTCTATTATGAAGGCTGGTCAAATCTATGGGTATTTGCTGATAGCACCGTTGGAATTCATCATCCGGCAGGCGATGTGAAGAAGATTTCTCATGCATTGGCTCCCACTCATGATGGTTATATGCAAGATGAAGGCAATGGTCCCGCAGATGTCTGGCGAGTAGGGCAATGGACAGATGGCGTTACCGAAGGAGGCTCTTCCGGCTCACCTATGTTTGACCAGAATCACAGGGTAGTAGGGCAACTTTATGGAGGTCCTTCAGATTGCACGGTACCCACTATTGATTTGTATGATGTATATGGGAAGTTTGCCACTTCATGGGATTATGGAAATACTTCCGGAACTCGATTGAAAGACTGGCTCGATCCTGGTAATACAGGGGCTTTGGTGAATGATGGCTATGATCCGAATGTTACTCCATACTCGCTGGATGCAGGCATTCTGAATATCAATAATCCTACTCAAACCAACTACTGCAATGATACCATCACCCCCATTGTTGTGCTTAGGAATTTTGGTTCCGCGACCTTGACATCGGTTACTATTTATTATCAATTGGACAGCCAAACCCCAGTTCCTTTTAGCTGGACAGGTTCGCTTCCTTTGCATGGAATGGCAACCGTTACATTGCCTGCAATTATTCCCTGGGATGGCACTCATTTGCTGAAGGTTTATACTTCTATGCCCAATGGTTCAAATGATATGAACACCGCTAATGACATGGCATCTGTAGTGTTTGTCACTCAATTAAATTCTTTCCCAATCTTTGAAGGATTTGAGCACGCTGTTTTCCCTTATCAGACTTGGAGAATCGGCAATCCTGATGGCAATGACACCTGGTATAGAAATAATTCTCTTGGAGGATTCGGCAACAGCTCTGCATGTGCAGAATATGATAACTACACCAATAATTCTTATGCCGGACAATACGATACTATCTACTCTCCCCTTGTTGATTTCTCTTATGCGACTGGTCCTATAAAATTATCATTCAGCGTGGCATATCAACAGGCAAGTCTTACCAACAGCGATTCATTGAATGTCTCGGTTTCCACTGATTGCGGCTCTACATGGTCAACTGTATATGCGAAAGGGGGGCTAACTTTATCTACTGTTCTTGGTCTGCAAACTAATGCCTTCACACCCACAAACAGTCAATGGAGAAGTGATACGGTACTATTGAATTCATTGGCGGGACATAAGAACGTGATGTTTGCTTTTGCGAATTATAATGCGAACGGGAATAACATTTATCTTGATGATATAAATATTACTATTGGGAATACCGGCATCCCTTCATTATCCAAAGGAAATAATGTTTTCGATCTCTATCCGAATCCTACTGACGGCATGTTGAATCTTACTATTTCATTAACCCAAAGTTCTCCTGTATTGATTCAGGTAATGAATCTTTTGGGCGAAACGGTGGCAACTAAAACCATTGATAATACTATTGGAGGAAGCTATTCGATGAATTTATCCGATCTCTCTCAAGGTATTTATTTTGTTCAGATAAAGACTTCCACAGAGACCATTGTCAAGAGAATATCTTTACAGAAGTAAAAGCATATATCTTTTAATTTTCTTCTTTCATTTTATCCTGTTTCGGGTAGTACAGATATTCATTTAATAACTTTTGCTTTAAGATTAATTAAGATGACTGCCTCATCTTTGCAACGCTTAAAAAAGGTCTTAAATGAAGAAGAAATACAAACGGTTTATTCACGAAAATATAGGTATTCTGAAGAGTATAAAAATACTCTCTCCAAGAAGAATCAGGTTCGAGGAGATCAATTACAACAAAGGAATAATGGAAGATGCTGAACAGTTTTCTTTGATAGATCCGGTATTGAATGCAGAACTTAAGGACGCAAGCCGAAGACTTCCTTTATTCAAAAAATTAATTTCTAAATTCCCATTTCTGCCTTCTTCAAAATGAAAATCGTTACCTATAACTATCAGCATACTGTCATCTATAAGCTATGCAAAAGTATGCTGATGAAGAGGCGTTACAAAATTATCTCTTCGGATAAAAAGAATGGCGTAATCCATGCCCAGAGCAAGTTTCGGTTGTTTCGTCCTTCCTTTGATATTCATGTTCAGAGCATGGAAATGGATATTAATCAAACGAAACTTACCGTAGATTTTATTCCCAAAAATACGAATAAACGATCTTCCATAATCCAGGAAATTGAAGAAGCCAGGTTCCTGGAAATGGTGAATCATTATCTTTAAAAAGAAACCCTTTAATTAGCTAACGAAGCCCTTCCAGGAAACATTGGTTAATATTCGAGTAACATTAGCTTAATATTAGAATGGTTGCTTTGCCCTTCCTGATAATTCAAGTTAAAATTATTTCAAAATGAAAACTTTCCAGTCTTTGATCCTGATTCTTGCCGCATTGTCGGTTACTTTCTTTTTAAATGCTTCGCAATATACACCAACGAATTTGAAGGGAGATAATCCGATTAAGTCTGATACATTACCCATCGGCAAAAATAAAAAAGCGATTAACTTTTTAATCGTGGGAGACTGGGGCAGAAGCGGAGATTATAATCAGTATGATGTGGCAGATCAGATGAATTATTATGCCCATGAATATGAAGCGAAATTTGTTATTTCTACAGGCGATAATTTCTATGAGAATGGTGTGAGAAGCGTGGATGACCCGCAGTGGATGACTTCATTTGAGAATGTTTATCATGGCGGTTCTTTGCAGACGGACTGGTATGTGGTGCTTGGGAATCACGACTACAAAGGAAATGTGCAAGCAGAAATTGATTATTCAAAAAAGAGCCGCAGGTGGAATATGCCGGCACGATATTATTCCATTACCCAAAAGATTGACAAGAAAGATTCGGCACTTTTTGTGTTCTATGATTCATCCCCGTTTATAACTAATTATTACAAAGAGGGCAATCAATATAATGCTGTGATAGGGCAGGATACGATGAAGCAGTTGCATTGGATAGACAGTGTTTTGGGGCATTCCAAAGCGCAATGGAAATTCGTGGTGGGTCATCATCCCATCTTTTCCGGCAGCCCGAAGAAGGAATCTACCACAGAATTTTTGTCTTACCTCAAACCTATGCTGGAGACCTATAATGTTCAAACTTATATTTCAGGACATGTGCATGCCCTCGAGCATGTAAAGCCTGCCGGTGAGAAGATAGATTATTTTATTTCCGGTGCCGGCTCTGAAACCGAGAATCCCGGCAGCAATGAAAACAATTTGTTTTATAATCCATACCCGGGCTTTGCTTTTTGTTCCCTTACCGCTGACAGTTTGAAGACTTTTTTTATCAGCTATCGCGGCGTATTGCTTTATCAATATGCACGGGCGAGGTAAGATAAGAATTGAAGAAATAGGTCACCAAATTCTTGGCTTAATAATCAGACGAATTCTATAGGCATCTTGAAAGTTCTTCATTTTCTTTAAATTCTTGATTTCTTTTATTGAATCAACATTCTCTATGTTTCTAATAATATCTTTGATAGATTCCTGAACTTTCTTATCCTTAATTTTAGAAATATCTTTCAAAAATATTCCCCTGAAACGACATTCCATCAAGAAGAAAGTTTCTTCATCACGGCTTCGCGAGATACAAATTTTGTCTTACGACCTTCCAACATTGCTTTGTATAATGCATTGTCTTCTTTCTCCTCTTTGGTAAGGATTTTGGCAGATAAGCCAAGCCTGGTAGCTAATTCAACAAAGATTTTTAAGTCTTCCTTGTTTTCCGAATTTATAATTACTGTGCTCATGTTTTTATTTTATTATGGCTGCAAAGATACGAATCCTTTTGTCCTTAATAATTCTCATCCTCCTTTTATTGCACCACCGCCAAAAGCGGAGTGGTAGCATAAAAGGAGGAAAGAAAAAATACAAAATTATATCATTCCAAATTTATTATTTGATGTTTTGTTCCTGTAATTTTTGAAGAAATTTTATTGTAATCTCCATCAGTAATTTCTTGTGAATCTATAGTTGTAACAGTAACACTTTTTGATGGATTAATTTGCATTTCTAATTTGGTTATATCATTAATCCTTTTTGAAATAGCATTTTGTTCTACATTATATTCTCTTTGAATACCGACACCATATTGTCCAATATTTTTAATCTTTATTAATTTCCCTGTTTGTGAATAAGTCAAGGCGTATATTTTGGTGTATGCACCATTCACCTCACTTATTTTTGATGATGTTTCTATAAATAAATAATCATTTCCATCTGACCTAAATTTAATAAAAGAACTTATTGTAAACCAACCATTATTAAGAGTAAAAGCCGATGAAGTGTCGTATACAAGGGGTTTTAACCACTCAATTAATTCATTTTTTGGGGAGAAATTAACAGTATCTATTATCCATTTTTTTACAATTTTTATAGGAATATTTATATCCCTTTTATGTATTGAATCGGTATTAATATAATAAGGTAATTCTACCTCTTTAAATAAACTTTTAAAGTGTTCAAAAGTGTTTTCAGAATCAGGGATTACCTTATCTTTTGATGAATCATTGTTCTTATCAGTAGAAATATTATCGCTTATCTTTTTATCAGAATTCACACTATCCTTTGCTGTCAATTTATTAACATTAGATTCTTCATTACTCTTGGGAGAGTTGCAACTATTCATCAAGGAAATGCAAAAAACTAATGCCGGGATAAACAATATTTTCATTGGGCGAAAATAAAAATAATTGTAATTACAAAACATCATTTTAAAAATAATTCTCTCCACTCACATCAATATATCTACCGTGTACCCACATCTTTTTTCATTGCCGTTGGCTTTAGCCAACGGATAATTTGGCAAACAACAAAGGGCTTTAGCCCCAAATTAATAGGATTTTTGGCTAAAGCCAATTAATATTTCCTTATCTATCCGTTGGCTAAAGCCAACGGCAATGAATAAACAATTCAAAAAAAGATGTGGGTACACGGTAGATCAATATATAGAGCATTCCACATCCATACTCTCCCTTCCCAAACCCCCTCCTTCTCCAATTCCTCATACCCCCTTTCCTCTCCCTATAACTTTTGATAGTGAAGTTTTTTCATGTATCCTTCATAAGATTCTTAACTAAAATATTTTCATAAATCCGAAAGTAGTTGAGAATGTATTTTTGATGACTTTCAGATTTATGAAAGTGGCTGCGAATACATTCTTGATGACTTTCATAAATCTGAAAATGGCTGCGAATACATTCTTGATGACTTTCATAAATCTGAAAGTGGCTGCGAATACATTCTTGAAGACTTTCAGATTTATGAAAGTCATCAAAACAAGAGTTTTGACCACTTTCAGATTTATGAAACCATTTGGGACTTTTAATGTACTATTTTCTTATAAAAATGCTTTGGCAGAAACCTAACTATTAACCAATAAAGCGAATTATTATCAACTTATTTTACAAATATTATTATATTGAAAATATATTTTTTCATTTTTTTAAATAAGTTATGAACAGGTTAACTAACTGATATTAGCCTATAGTATATGGTTTTTAAAATTATTTTTTTGGATTTCAAGAAATTATATTTTTAAAAGTTATTGCCATGTCATATTCTTTTTATATTTTTGCAGCCCCGATTCAAAAGATCGGTGTCTAAATAAAAGATGAAATAAACTAATGGCAAAGAAAGCAAATACCGGTTCGAACCTTGCGAAGAATCCCTTCAAGACAGCAATGCAAAGTGCTATAAATAATGCCGCCACGATTTCGGCGTATGTCCTTGCAGCCCTGTATTCATTGAGGCTTACTGATATAAGAATTCTTGCTTTGTATAATTATTTATTGACTACGGATACTGCCATACAATTGGATACGGTGGAATTAACGGCTGAAACGATTCAGAAAATCGCCGCTACGAAGGTCATTGCCACGACCCAGAAGGGTTTGCAGCCTTTTGTGAAAGAAATATTCCGACAAATTGATAATGTATATAATGAAGGAACCCCAAATTATAACCGCCTGCTGATAGGTGGCACCAAGGGGTTTTATGGAGGCTCCAGAAATGCAATCATGACTCGATTTAATGCCCTCGTTACGGCTATCGGAAGCGATGCCTCACTGGCAACTACCAAGGTGTTGGCGCAAACGGTGGCGACTAATATTTTGACGAATACATCAGCACAGACAGGTGCAAAAACCACCATGTCAAGCACTGCGGGCGATGTCAAGACCGATGTTGTTAATTCTACGAAAGCATTATGGTATGTCTATGGCGGCTTAATCCAGATATTTATTAATACTCCGGCGACTATATTGACCTTTTTCCCGATGACATTTATTTATTTCGCCTCAAAAATAAGAACCAAGACAGTGGTCGTCCCTAAGGCTACCATCAAGAAGATATTAAAGCACCTTTTCAAAGTCGGCGAAACGGTAACAATCAAAAATAATGGCACAGGAAATCTGATGGTTGGCTTGGCATTGACAGCCACTTCGGAGGTCTTGATCTGGTATGTGATATTGCCTGGCGAAACGGTTACCAATATTAATTATAATCTATTGGGAAATGTGACCTATCCCTTTGTAATGGTGCAGAATGCAAGCCTTACGCTATCGGGGAATATCACCTTTACGATTAACGGGATATAAGATTCGGATCTAAGATTAAGGTTCTACTGGGAATTTTGTGGGAAGCTTAATTTACATTGATTCAATAGGATAAAATTTAACCACAGAGTACACAGATTAACACAGATTTTGGTCGCCAAGAATCTGTGTTAATCTGTGTACTCTGTGGTTAAATTTTATTCCTTTAAATTTTGGTTAATATCCCGTTATAATCATTTACCCACAAAATTCCCAGTAAAGCCAAGATTAAAGTAAATGACTGTCGGTTTGTATAAACCAAATTTTGTCTTGTCATTCCGACGAAGGAGGAATCCTATCCATATTTCAATAGGATTCCTCCTTCGTCGGAATGACAAGTTTACACAGTTTTTATACTGTAATTATATTGTTGGTATAAATAACCCGACAGTCATTTTAAAGTAATTAGTCTTATAAATTGAACCAAACTCTCGAAAGGTAATCCATTCCATACTCCCTGCGGATTTTTTCTTTCCTCCTTTTATGATAGCACCATTTTAGGTGCTGCAATAAAAGGATGATGAATCGCCTTCTTCGGAAATTAACCACAAATATTTTTTCACCACAGATTTCTCGGATTAAGCACAGATTAGGTATAAATATTTAGACAATAATCTGTGCTAATCCGAGAAATCTATGGTGAGAAACAAATACCAAATAATAGAAATGGTAAATTATCGAAGAAGTCTAATGATAACTCAAAATTTCACAAAGCAGTTTTGATTGTGATGATGGTATTTTAATCTCAAATGATCAATCCCCTATTTCGCAATCTTAGAAGCAGCAATAAGGCTCTTTGGGAATAGATAAAATCGTTCGATAATAAAATCGCTGCCTTTAAATAAATGCCAGAATTCTTTTTTGGTAAGCATCCTGTTCTCTTCAAAACCTTGGGTGGCTTTGTCGAAATCATAGTGCTTAAACTTCATTAAAATTTTTGTCTGCATAGTGCGGGGAAGCCAATGAATAAAAGGAAGAACATAGTGCGGCTCGACGGGGAATCCATAGTTTGGAGTCTGGATAAAATAATATTTTGCGATACGATTGACTTCATTCGCCATCATCTTTATTCGATTCCAATTGCCCACATGTTCTATCACAGAATTGGAATGAGCTATGTCAAATTGCTTGTCCTTTATAGTATTCATATCACAGGCATCAGCAATCAGGGAAGAGAATTTTACATTTGGAATAACTACTTCTTTAAAGATTTTATACTCCTCAATATTCGCCAAAGTGATATTGAAAGTAATGCCCGGAAACTTCTCAAATGGGAAGATGCTCCAATAGAAATAATTGCCACCGATGTCACAGATACTTATCTCCTTTTTCTTTTCGATACTGATTACTTTTTCAATAAAACCAAGGAGATGTTTTATTCTTTTCTTCCTTAATCTTGACCGAAAAGAATTAGGATTTGAGATGTCTATAATACTTGACATAATTGTGATATTATTGATTAATTTAATGATTTATTTCCACCATAGAGAATTAAAAGCCATGGTCAGATTATCTTTAAAAGATTTCTTTTTATTGATGGACGAAGTCGTTTTCTCCATCACAATTTCAGTCTTAAGCCGAAGCCTGTTTCCATCAAATAAACAACCTGTTTTTAATGGCGAATAAGATTGAGTAAGACCAATGGAATTCGACAAATCTAAACCTAAAGACTCTGAAATGCGGGTTAATGTTTTAGCAGGTTCATTAGTAAGCTCTTCGAGAGTAATACTCACTACTTTAGAATCTTTCTTAATTTTTTTGAGAATAAATACGCAGAGAAGATTAACACAACACAGATAAAGATTGGCCATCAACCAACTCTTAGGCGGTTGCTCAATGTCCTTCTTGGCAAAGGATTGCACGACATCCACAGGATTTCTTTTGATATAAACGAAGCTGATATTCTCTTTATATAGTTGAGCCAGATGATAGGCTCTGCAGGGATATTTTGAGGAATCCACAATGTATTCCTGCTCGACTTGATTTGATAACGTATCAAAAAATACTTGTAGATATTCATGATAATCGTTTAATGATTTATCGGTTTTAGAACCAAACATTATTCTGAAAATTCCAAGATGATATTCGAACTTGTTGATAAGATTATTCAAGCCTTTCAAATCATACTTTTTATAGCTGTTCAAAAAAATTGTTTTGAATGTATTCCAAAATGAAAACTTAGAATTATCTTTCTCCAACAAAGGCGGGATGCCATTCCTGATAGGGAAACGATTCAATTCACCGGCACTAAACATCTCTGGATTATTACCCAAAACAATGTCCAAAAGTGTAGTTCCGCTTCTGCCCGCACCTATGATATAAATTATCTTTTTATTCATAATCTATTTTCTGCTTTTAATGATTTTTGCAGGAGTTCCACCCACAATGACATACTCCGGAACATCCTTAGTAACCACAGAACCGGCAGCAATAATACTTCCTTTACCAATCCTTACTCCAGGCATTACTATTGCATTTCTGCCTATCCATACATCATCTTCAATGATGACTTTATTCCCAACCACCTTTCCCTGTTTGACCATTGGAATATCTGTCCTCTCGAAGTTATGCATGTTTGCAATTAAAGAAACATAGGGAGCAATCATAACATAGTCACCAATGACGGCACCTTGAATAAAAACTCTTTCATTAATCTGACAAGACTTCCCGATAGTTACACGACCAGGACCGCTGATATATATGTGATCTTCAAAGCGAGTGTTATCGCCCTTTTTCATAATCTTCAAAACATGAATCATATACCATACACGGATGGTATTTGAAAACTTAACATATCTGTAATTGGGCAGATAGGTAATGAAAATATAATAGAAAAAGTAAGATAATTTTTTCATACTCTAATTTAGTTTTGAATCCATAGCTATAGATTTATATAGTGTTTCAAGCTCCTTACAAACATTCTGTAATGAAAACTGTTTGTTTGAATTTAATGCATTTTGAGAAAGAAGTTTATATTCTTCATTTGAAATCATTGAAGCTTTTTTCATTTCATTTCCTAAGGCTTCAGGAGTATTTTCTTTAAGAATATATCCATTGAAATTATTAATCACCTGATCTAATAATCCCCCTGTTGGCGCAATAATAACTGGAGTACCGCTATACATACTTTCCGTCACAACCAATCCAAAGGCATCTAATCGAGAAGACATAACTAAGAATTTGGCTTTGTTATAAAGATCAACTAATTTATCATGATCAATGTTTAAGAAGATTGAAATATTATATGTCTTTTGCAAATCCTTTATATCATCCAAATATTCTCCTGAACCCACAAAACAAATCCGAAGATCTTTATCATCCAATAACTTTATGGCATCAATAAATATATCAACACCTTTATGATTATAGAAAGACCCGATAAACAAAAAATCATACTCCTTAACCGTATCTTTTATTAAATAAAATTTTGTCGCATCAACCCCGGCACACAGGACTTTTGAATCTTTAGGGTGAATATATTCTTTAATATAGTTCAACTCTTGGTTTCCAACTGCAAGGACGCAATCAATCTTCTCTGACATTGCCCGGTAGATTTTTGAAACAATATTATTCCCAATAAAATTCTTGTAATCTGAGCCATGAAAAGTAACTATGATTTTAGTCTTACGATGAAAGATTTTATATTGATAGGCAAGAAAAAAATGAGCAGCAAAAGCGTGAACATGAATCACATCATAGGTATTGAAAATCTTTGGAAGGAATCGAAAGTAAAAGGCAAAATATTTCAATATTGATCCAAACATTCCAGTGAATGTTCTTTGCATATAAACCAAATCAATCTTTAAATCAGGAATCGTTTTCAGATATTCATATTGATTCTTAACAAAAATTCCAGCGTAAGGTTTTTCTTCGGAAGGATACATGTTAGAAATGATAAGTATTCGAGGCATCAAAAAGAATCATGCAAATTGAGGTGAATTTAAAACTGCAGCTATATGCCGCGCTATTTTTGGTCGTCTGCTTTGAGCAATAGCATACCTTTCTCTTGATAATTGAATATTTAAGAATACAGCGTAAATCATACATGGGTAGGCATTAATGAAAAGCGGATGGACTACAAAATAAACTAATACAGTAAGGAAAATAATGTTGATATAGTGCATTCGTTCGGGATGATAAATTAATGTTCTCCGACAGAATAATCTAATAGTATTCAGCAACCAGAAAATCAAAACAATGCCAACAAATCCCATTTCTCCTGCAATGGAAGCGAAGTTACTATCATAAGCTCCACCAGTCATCGTATCAAATACCCCGCGACTTCCAATTTTAATATCATCATAAACTTTACTGCCGATTGACAAAGAAGTTCCGAAGGTAGCCATACCCGTCCCAACAGGAAAATACATGTACATAATTTTAAAACCATTATAAATCATAATACCCCGCAAATATTCTGATTGATCCTGCTTTTCGGTAATGGCAGTGAGATTTTTCTTGGTTCTGTCAATGATAGATTGCCCCCATAACACCAATGCCACAGTAGATAAAACAGAAATAATAATAATGATAATGGCAGATAATATTTTATCCTTTTTCCCTAACAAAATATAAGCAAAAGATAATGGAACAACTACCAAAGGGGTTCGGCTGCCGATTAATAGAATACAAACCATAGCAAATACTCCCGTAGATATTACAATCTTAGTATAGCTGGGCATTCCATTAAAAAAATTGATGTAAATAAAAAGCAGCGAAAGCAAGATTCCAAGGTTATTGGGGTGCATCTCAAACCCCATCATCCTTAATTTCTTATCACGAATCATAATATCCTGGTTAAAGTAATTATTGAATTGTTCTTGCAGAATAAAATTAATAAGGATTCCTAAAGTTGAAAAAGCAAGTGTCATAAAAAAAAGGCGTTTAAAAAAAACATAATCATTTTTGAATATTTCATAAATGACATAAAATACAAGGAACCATTTCACATGGATAAAGGCACAAAGAATGGTATTGTTAAGATTGGAATAATACTTGCTGAAAAGGGAGACAATAACAAAAATAAATATGGTCAATAATGGACGTATGGCTAATTTGCTTATCCTCAGTTTGGTAATGAATTCAATACCGGTAATCATTAGAAAGGAACCCACAAAAAAGATGTCCGTATGGGTAAATATATCATGATTGCCTGTCAATGCATCAAACAGTTTATTGTATAACATAAACACCACCATCAGGGCATAAAACCAAAGCTTTATTTGTTTAATCATTTTGAAAACTGATATTTAATTCCTGTTGTAGTTTTTCTTTATCTTCTTTGAAATAATTAATTATTGATTCATCGGAAAAATTATTTTCCGATCGAGAAGAGACCATTGTTTCCTTCTCAATCGCTTCCTTTGAATTCATTCTTCTTAACCTTGGAAGAATTTTTGTCATTACATACAATTTTGCAGGACGTGGAAGTATGGTTCTTAATGTCTTCATGATTAAAGGATTTGTGGTGATTAATATTCCTTGAATCAATTTGGAACGAACTTCTACAGCTTCATTATAGTTTTTGGATGTATCAATAACAACATTATTTTCTATTTCTAAGAAATCAAAAATTCTGGTAAAAACTTCCTTTGAATTATTCCTGAGTTCTGTATCTTTGATGATGAGAAAATTCTCGTTTGGAAAGTATTCAAACCAGTGCTTGAGATGTTTATAATATAAGCCATTATAAAAATAGGTAAGATCATAGTTTGGAGCTGCGGAAGCTAATCTTTCATTCTCCTTGTTGAAGGCATCCTTGAATGAATTATTTTGATCTTCCCAATTATTCTTTAAGGCATAGTTATAAGCTGAAGTTGCTCTCTTTATTGGGTCGCGAAGCATTACGATAAATTTCATTTCAGGATTATATGCCTTAACTCTTTCAGGACATTTTGGATTAGGAAGCATGTGCACATACGAGCTGGCGATAACCTTTTGACCTTTGTATTTCGGAAAGAAAGAATGATAATATTTTTCACCTCGTTTGTAATGTTCATCATTGGCAAAATAAATAACTTCTTTGACTTCAGAAAAGTAAATATCAGGATGCTGATTCAAGTAGTGAAACAATGAAGTTGTCCCTGCTTTTTGAGTACCGATAATTAAGAGATTTACCTTTTCTTTCATCAATTATTAACCGCAAAATTTGAATAGTGTTTCCTTAATATATTTATTCCCGGAAAGTAAATGGAGATGATATTTAGTTTTCGTTTGATGGCTATTACTGCCATAAAATTCCACAAAACAACAGTAATAGAATTTGCAATGGCTGCGCCAAGAACTCCCATGATTGGAATAAAGATTATGCATAAAACGATGTTCATCATACTTGTGAAAAGGATGATGTTTTGATAAATTCTTTGGTAGCCGGTCATGATTAATAAATATCCTACCGATCCGGAAATTATTCCAAGAAATTGTCCGATGGTCATAATAATTAAAGGGGTACTTCCAATGATGAAGGCTTTGCCAAAGAACTTTAAAAACAATTCCGGGAAGGTACAAAATGCGATCAACACGGGCAGCGAAGAAAAGAATATCATTTGCGTAGATTTTGTAACGAATCTTTGAAACCCTTCCATATCGCCTTTGGTAAATAATTCAGAAAACTTAGGTGCCGAAATACTATTAATCGCCAGTAGGAAAATACTGGATATGGAGGATATTCTTTGGATGGTATTAAAGACTCCCACATCTACATCGGTACCATAAATCCCAAGGATAAAAGTGGCTGTCCAGTTTTGAATAAAAAAGATGGAACTCGCCAGTAGCATGGGCATTGATACATTCAGCAATTCACTATAGGGAATGGTATGTGTGACTTTCACTTTAAAGAACTTACTGGTTCTCAGCCATACAATCATGCTTAAGAAAAAGGTAATCAGTACAGAAAGATTTTGTGCCATCACTGCTGTCGAATTGCAGTATTTCCTGGGAACAAATTTCCCTCCGAAATAAATCAATACTCCGAGCATAATCAAGGCACTGAAAAGATAAAGCGATACCGAATTAAAGAACATAAAGGTGCCGACTTTCTTCAATCCTCGAAGGCATTCGAAATTCAAATAAGTTAAAGCCAGAGGTGTGACCAAAAAACCTTGCACCCTAATAAACTCCTCGAGATAGGGTTTGTGAAAAACGCCATTAGCTAAAATCGGAGCGATAAAATAAAGCAATATTCCCAAAGGAACTGAAACGGCAAGTATCACCAAAAAAGCCTTCACATAAATTTCCTTAACCAATTCAGGTTTATCTTGGGAATGATATTGGGCGATAAATTTGAGACTTGCGGTCTCGACACCAACTTTACCTATAATATTTGCAAAATTGAGAATCACAAAGACCAAAGAAGCAACCCCCAAAGCATCTGCGCCATAATATCGAGTTGTAATTATAGTGGCAAGGAAGGCAATAACAGTTCCGAAGACCTTAACACCAAAAGACATAATGCTTCCGTGCAACAGTTCTTTAAAATCAATATCGTGCTTTAATAAATGTCTGAATTTTGTAATCATTCTTCAACTCTCACCGCCTTGTTTCGGGGTGCAAAGATAATATTCTTTTCGGGCTTGATAATGAGAATAATCTTTATCTTCGTTTTGTTGTTGCTCCTCAAGAAGTCGCAATCACAAAACGGAAAAGTTATGAGTTGTCCGCGAACTCATAACTCATACTTAATAACTCATAACTCCTTCACGAACTTCCCGCGTATACTGGAACTATTGCTTCTTACCTCATAGAAATAAAGCCCTGCGTTCCAGGTGGAAATAGTGATGGTATTATCAATGCCGGTAAGCATTTCTTTATAGACTTCTGTGCCGAGAAGGTCGGTGATTGTCAATTGACAATTAACAATTGACAATTGAGTGTGGATGTTTAGAACGGTGGTGGCGGGATTGGGATAGACAGTTATTCCATAAGATTTTTCTATCTCAACGATTCCGCTTCCTACATTGGTATTACATGAAAATTGATCCTCATTTACGGTCATTCCATCACCAAGTTGCCCTGCCCAATTATTACCTGTAGCACAAATCACATTCGTCGGGGTTTTTATTCCGCAAGTATGTGTTCCTGGGACCACATTGTTTTGAAGGTATCCCCGAGCAGGTGATACATCAATCCAACTGTGATCTGTACCGATTAATTCCGGAGAATTCTGCTGCGTAGTTGAGCCGTCTCCCAATTGTCCATAGCCATTATATCCCCAGCCATAGAGCGTGCTATCAGCCTTTATTGCAAAGGCATGACAAGAACCTGCAGCAATTTTCACCCAGTCAGAATCGGTTCCTATTTGCAATGGAAAATCTTCATTAAAGGTATTTCCAAAACCTAATTGTCCATTCCCGTTAAAGCCCCATGACCAGATAGTATGGTTCGATTTCAATGCCATGCAATAGGCAAATCCTGCCGAAATTGCTATCCAATCAGTATCTGATTCCACTTGAGTAAATATGGAATCTATTCCAGAAAAACTACCATTCCCCAATTGCCCTCCTGCATCCTGTCCTGTTGCCCAGATGGTGCCATCTGATTTCAGGGCAAGGCTGTGTTCGCCCCCACCGGCAACCTTGAGCCATTTTGAATTGAGACCTACATGTGTTGGAATTAATTTATTCACCGTCGTGCTGTCATCCAATTCTCCATTCCCATTCCAACCCCATGACCAAAGGCTGCTATCTTTTTGTATGGCAAAAGAAAAGTTCGATCCGCAGGTAATATTTTTCCAATTATTTCCGGTCCCTATACGAATCGGTTCATAAAGACCAGTTAGAGAATTTATTCCCAACTGACCATCATTATTAGAACCCCAAGACCATAATGAGCCATCTGATTTTAAGGCTAAACAATGAAAAGCTCCGGTGGCAATATCAGCCCAGTTATGGTCCGTCCCGATTTGCATGGGCGAAGATTGGCGAAGGGTATCGCCATGACCTAATTGCCCATTATAATTGTATCCCCATGACCACAGCGTACTATCCGAACGCAGACCGACGGAGAAATCGCCGCCGCAAGAAACCTTCAGCCAGGTTTGGGAATAAGTGCTCAGGCTAATTATTGCTAACACGATAAGGATTTGGAATGTTCTATTCATATTATTTATTATTAGTTATACTTTTTAATTTATGGCGACAAAACTATAAAATAAATCTGTATTCCATCCGACCATTCCCAAAAACTTCTCAAAATAGCTGCTATATATAACTACCGTGTACCCACATCTTTTAAATTAAAAAAAGCAATAATGAATATTGAACAAGGAATTTTGAATATTGATTTAGAAGGTTAAATTTAGAAGAAAAGAAGTCAGCATACAACTATGTTCATAGTTAACGAACTTCAATATTCAAAATTCCTTGTTCAATATTCATTATTGTTTTCTTCCTTTTTCCTTAATAAAAAGATGTGGGTACACGGTAGATATATAGGAGTGTTTTTATTGAGGATAATCGGAAATTATTTTTCATGGGGCAAAGGTAAGCAATCAGTTCAGTATTAGAAAAACACATCCCTGGATGAATCCTTATAAAGTTTATTTCCTAATAGTATGACATATTGACAAAAATCTTAATTGATAGTTTAGCGAAATTCCCTATTTTTGCAACCCAGATAAATAATCCAAAATACAGATCATTCCATTGAAGATAAACCTCCTCCTGACTGGAAAAACCGAAGGTGATATAATTCTTAGCGGCGTTAAACTCTATCAAAACCGCTTGACGAGATATGCTGATTTCGCGATTACCGAGATATCTGTCCTCAAAAATACAGCGAATCTTTCTGAAAAAGAAATCAAAAGAAAAGAAGCTGAATTGATCCTGAAAAAGATCAGTGATAAGGATTTTGTGATTCTTCTTGATGAAAAAGGAAAGGAATATACATCGGTAGAATTCTCAACTTTTCTTAATAAACAGAATAAACCAATTACCTTCATCGTCGGTGGTGCTTATGGTTTTGATGAAGCGATTTATAATAGAGCGAATGGAATGGTTTCACTTTCTAAAATGACCTTCACGCATCAGATGATTCGTTTGATTTTTGTGGAACAACTCTATCGCGCCATGACGATTCTTAATGGCGAACCGTACCACCACAGTTAGTGAATAGTAAACCGTGAATAGTGAACAGTACATCATTATTCACTATTTCACGACAATCATCTTCTTAGCCCCGGTAGCGCTCTATTGGTGAGGAGTTGATAGAAGTAGGTGCCGGAATGCAGGTCGCTGTTGTTGATCAAGTTTTGAAAAGTATTTACTGAATATGATATCTTATCAATTTATAGGTGCTTTTCTGCCCACTAAAATAAAGTTCTGATTTTATAATTCCAACTTTATATTTTAAATAATAGTAACCACTGTCAGGTGTTGAAGGTATTCCATTACCTTGAAATCGGAATCTATAAACATTACTGTATGAAACAGTATCAACGAAATAATTCGGATAGAATGTAGTATTGCTATCTACCACAATAGTCCCATTATTAGTTGAACACAAATTTATTCCATTCATTCCTCCAAAAGGTGCAAGTAAAGGAGCTTCTATTCTCATATTATTACTCTGCAAAAAATATTGATATTGAAGTTTCATATTGTTTGTAGAATTAAATGCAAAGCGCCAATTATATTGACATACATCACCTGGCGAACCTTCATAATAAGTAAAAACAGACTTTTCCGGTTGTATCATATTACAAGTATCATAAGTGTTATTTAATGAATCATAATAGAACCAATAACTTCCGGTATTAAATAAAAAATTCTGAATCAAAAAAGTATCAATGTCGAAATAATAAGTCGGTGCACAATCGTGTGGAGGTTGAGTTTGGTTAGTTGGAGAATTAGTGCTTGAAGGATTAGGGGTATTCTCAGTCTTACATCCAATCATTAGATTAACGACTAAGTTCAAAACGATAAACCATTTCAATGCTTTCATTATTTAGATTTTTTTCATTGATGCAAATTTATAATTAATTCCAAAACAAAAAAGCCCGACATTGCTGCCGGGCTTTTCTATCAATTAGGAATTAAAAATCAGGATATGCATATTCCTAATTTTTAATTCCTAATTCCTAATTAATTTTATCCTAGAACATAAACTATGTTCGACAATTCGCTGATAAATTTATTGCCGTTTTTGGTATAAGCAATAATCATATAACCTACACCTGGTTTCAGGTTATTAAAAGTAATCGTTCTGCCTTTGCCTGTACAATTAATGGTATTAATTTCTGCAGCTGCTGCCAAAATAACTTTGAATTGCCCAAGAGTAATAGACGGAATAGGATCTGGAGTTACAGGAACAGTAACGGCTGGCATTTCTATCGCCATAAAAAAAGTTTCATCAGGAACATCGTCTCCATGTGGAGTAACATTTTTAACAGCTACTTTTCCGGTTCCAACATTTTCCGCCTCAATAACCGGAGTAACAGGAGTTCCTTTGGCGGTTTGAGTTAATTTTTGAGGAACCATGTTCGCAAGCTTGATGTTCGTAGAAGCTTCCTCGGCAGTGCTGCGGTTAGCATCTGCATTCGCGATAACTTCAACCAGGTCAGCCAGACCATCCATCCAGATGACTCCCAGAGCCACTTTATCCTGAATAACATCATTATTGGCAGGCGAAGGAGCACCATTATGGACTAATATTGCGGTATTAATCGCACCGGCCACAGCAGTTCCTTCAGTATAATAGGCAGTAGGAATGTTTGGATTAATGTACAATTCCGCTATAGAAGCTATGGCAATGGTTTCATTAATCAAATCTCTCATCACCTTTCCGTTAGTGATGATGCTATAAGTTGTCCTTAATATTAAGATATATTTTATCATTTTTTTATTTATTTATTTTGTCTGTTATAATAAAAGGTATGTGTTGGTCGCCATTTAGTTTCTTTTGGTCGCCATTTAGTTTCTTTTGGTCGCCATTTAGTTTCTTTTGGTCACCATTTAGTTTCTTTTGGTCACCATTTAGTTTCTTTTGGTCACCATTTAGTTTCTTTTGGTCACCATTTAGTTTCTTTTGGTCGCCATTTAGTTTCTTTTGGTCGCCATTTAGTTTCTTTTGGTCGCTACCCGGTATGTTTTGGCTATTCAGACCTTCTGAACCCTTTGCAACTCCATTTTCACTGGAACTTATATGTCTTGAATTCTTCATCATTATTTCAACGCCGCAAAATAGGTGATAATAAACTTATGAAAAAAATCTTGAATGTTATTAATACCATATTTTGTACAAAATATGGTATTATTTATTTTTGAAAACTTTATACGCCATATATTTATTTAATAAAGTCTTGTATTGTCTGTCATCCAAATGTAAAATTTCCATGATGAATTCTTGTGGAAAACCGAAATTAAAAAGTTCATACAGGTCTAATGTTTCCATATAATTATCCATCACACTATCTTTCACACCAAGGCTTCCGCCATCCTTTCTATAGGCTCTCCAGGATTCTTTGGTGCAGAAATGTTTCATGAAAAGCTCGCAATCCAAATCATATTTTGTCATCATAATTTATTAAGATTAATTTATTGCTATATATTAAAGGAGTGCAAAGATAGTTTTTGAGTTATGAGTTTGTGCAAACTCATGACTCATATTTCATAACTCCTAATTCTTAATTCTTAATTATATTAAATTTGCATCCCTGATTTAATGCTTCAATGATGCCAAAATATATCCTTTGTCTCCTGTTAATAATGTCCCTTCTTGAAGGCTCTGTTGGGAATAATCCATTGCCCAATAGTATTGATGGTAAAGGAAATAATGAAACTATAAAGGTTGATCTTGACCTCGTTGCTGATAAAATCCTTGCCCCTGTCGCCATGACAAATGCAGGCGATGGCAGCAACAGATTGTTTATTTGTGAGCAACCCGGCATCATCAAAATCATTAAGAATAATAAAGTTTTAGCCGAGCCTTTTCTTGATATTCGCAACAAGGTTATTTCGCTGAATCCTATGTATGATGAGCGCGGGCTGCTGGGTTTGGCGTTCCATCCTCAATATAAAAGTAATGGGCGGTTTTTTATTTATTACAGTGCCCCCGCCGGCAGCGATGATTGGAATCATAAGAATATTCTGGCGGAATATAAAGTCGCTCACAACGACCCCGATAAAGCCGACCTCCAGGAAACAATTCTGATGACTTTTGATGAGCCGCAAATGAATCATAATGGAGGGCAATTATGCTTCGGTAAGGATGGTTATCTATACATCGGTCTCGGCGATGGGGGCGGCGCGGGCGATGATCATGGCAAGACAGGTAATGCGCAGAATCTTCATGCTTTATTGGGCAAAATATTGAGGATTGATGTGGATAAAGAAAAGCCTTACAGCATCCCGAATGACAATCCATTTGTGGGCAAAGATGGTAAGCCGGAGATCTATTGTTATGGAATGAGAAACCCTTGGAAGTTCAGCTTTGACAAGGCTTCCGGGCAGCTATTCTGTGGCGATGTAGGACAAAATAAATATGAAGAAGTGGACATCATTGAGAAGGGAAAGAACTATGGATGGCGCATCATGGAAGGGCTGCATTGCTACAACCCTGCGGAGAATTGCAATCAATCAGGTTTGACTTTGCCCATCAATGAATACAGCCATGAGGTTGGGAATTGCATCATCGGTGGCTATGTATATAATGGCAAAAAGATGCCTGAACTTCAGGGTAAATATATCTTTGGAGATTGGTCAGGGAAATTGTTTTATTTAATTTCCATTAGCTTTGGTTCTTATTTAAGATTTCCTTTGTTAGTGAATACTATCGGCACTGAGAATATAGGCATCAACATCAATAGCTTTGGGGAAGATGAGGATGGAGAAATCTATGTCCTTACGCAAAAGACTACTGGTCCTAAGAGCACGTCAGGAGCGATTTATAAGATTGTGAAATAAGAGAAGGGGATGAAGAAACGTTTCGAGAAAGAAGACTTCAGCATGTATGCCGAAGAGATTAGAAATTGTATTAAAGTTCTTCGGGAAGGAGGCACGATATTATATCCGACCGATACTATCTGGGGAATTGGCTGTGATGCTACAAACGAGGTGGCAGTAGCAAAGATATATGCCTTGAAGAAAAGAAATGAAGAGAAAAGCATGATAGCTTTAGTAGCTAATGAATGGATGCTTGAACAATATGTTCAGGAGGTTCCAAAGGCTGCGTTTGATTTTATTGAGAATATGGAGAAGCCTTTGACCATCATCTATCCTAATGCAATTAACTTAGCAAAGAATCTTGTCAGTGATGATAGAACTGTTGGTATAAGGATTATAAAGGATACTTTCTGTGCTCAATTAATTCGACAATTTAAATACCCTATTGTCTCTACATCTGCGAATATCAGTGGGCTTGCTGCTCCTAATTCTTTTAATGATATTGATGAAGAGATTGTTTCAGGAGTTGATTATGTTGTGAATCTTCGGCAGCACGAATCAAGTAAAAATACTCCTTCTACAATCATTAAAGTTGAATTAAACGGGGTGTTTAAGATATTAAGAAAGTAAATGAAGAAGAAGGATAATTTAAGCAATTCTATATTCGATATTATCTCGAATGTTGCTGATAAGATGGATGCAGAAGCTTACGTAATTGGCGGCTATGTAAGGGATTTGATGTTGCAACGACCGAGCAAGGATATTGATATTGTAGTCCTCGGCAGTGGCATTGACTTGGCAAAGAATGTAGCTAAGTCTATCGGGGATCATGTGCATGTGAATGTCTTTAAAAACTTTGGCACTGCCATGATGAAGTTTGATGATTTGGAAATAGAATTCGTTGGAGCAAGAAAGGAAAGTTATCGCAGTGATTCCCGTAAACCTATTGTTGAGAATGGAACGATAGAAGATGATCAGAAGCGTCGTGATTTCACAATTAATGCAATGGCAATTAGCCTTAATAAAAAGAACTATGGGGAATTGATTGATCCCTTCGATGGAATGAAAGATTTGGAAAGGAAGATTATCCGAACTCCTCTCGAACCAGGCATTACTTACTCTGATGATCCTTTAAGAATGATGCGTGCCATTCGCTTTGCCACCCAGCTTGATTTTGTTATTGAAGAGAAATCACTCGAAGCTATTCTACAAAACAAAGAACGCATTTCTATAGTCTCTATGGAACGTATTTCAGAGGAGTTGAATAAGATAATCCTTGCACCTCTTCCAAGTATTGGATTCAAGTATTTATTTGATACCGGACTCTTGAAACTAATCTTTCCGGAGATGGCAGCGCTTCAAGGAATTGACATTCGGAATGGCATGGCTCACAAGGATAATTTCTATCATACCCTTCAGGTTCTTGATAATATTTCAGACATGACTAATGATCTCTGGCTAAGGTGGGCTGCCATTCTTCATGACATTGCGAAGCCTGCTACTAAACGTTTCGATCCTGAAGTGGGCTGGACATTTCATGGGCATGAGGACAGGGGTTCGAGGATGGTGAAAAAGATATTCACGAATCTTAAATTGCCATTGAATGAGAAGATGAAATATGTAGAGAAACTCGTGCTGCTGCATCTTCGTCCAATCGTTTTGGCGCAGAGTATTGTTACCGATTCTGCTGTGAGGAGATTGCTGATGGAGGCAGGAGATGACATTGATGATTTGATGACTCTATGCCATGCCGATATTACTTCCAAGAACCAATTAAAGGTGAGGAAATACATCGCCAACTTTGAATTAGTCAGAGAGAAATTAAAAGAAGTAGAAGAGAAAGATCAACTGCGCAACTGGCAACCTCCCATCACCGGAGAAGATATTATGAAAGCCTTCGACCTCAAGCCCGGCAGGGAAATCGGCATCATTAAGAACGCTATCCGCGAAGCAATTCTTGAAGGCGAAATTAAAAACGATTACACCGAGGCTTATACTTTTATGATTAAAGAAGGGGAGAGAATAGGACTGAAAGTAGTTGAAGATAATTTGTAGTTTCTTGAGCAGAACTACAGATACATCACCTCCTTTACAGCCTTAATAACTCTTGTCGGATTTGGTAAATAAGCTTCGATCAAAGTAGGTGCATAAGGCAGCGGAACATCGCCTCCCATAACCCTTTTGATGGGTGCATCAAGATAATCGAAGGCATCTTTCTGAACTTTAAAAGCAACTTCGGTAGCGATAGAACCAAGGGGCCAGGACTCTTCAACAATCACAAGGCGATTGGTCTTCCTGACAGATTCAATGATGGTTTTATAATCAATCGGACGAACAGTTCGAAGGTCAATTACTTCAGCATTAATATTTTCTTTAGCAAGTTCTTCAGCAGCTTTAAGAGCAATTTTCATCATCTTCCCAAAGGAAACAATCGTAACATCGGTGCCCGTCTTCTTAACTTCTGCAACACCTATAGGGAGGAGATATTCGCCATCAGGAATCATCCCTTTATCGCCATACATCTGCTCGGATTCCATAAAAATAACGGGGTCATTATCCCTTATCGCCGCCTTCAGCAAACCCTTGGCATCAGCGGGATTGGAGGGCACTATCACTTTAAGTCCGGGACAATTTGCATACCAGCTTTCGAATGCTTGAGAGTGTTGCGAACTCAACATTCCGGCAGATGCAGTAGGACCTCTGAACACGATAGGAACTGTGAATTGTCCGCCGGACATAGACATCATTTTGGCGGCTCCATTAATGACCTGATCTATCGCCACCAAAGAAAAATTAAAGGTCATAAATTCAATAATCGGTCTCAAGCCATTCATTGCCGAGCCGATGCCAATTCCGGCAAAGCCCAATTCAGAAATCGGAGTATCAATCACCCGTCTTGCCCCGAATTCATCCAGCATTCCCTGGCTGGCTTTGTAGGCACCGTTATATTCCGCCACTTCTTCGCCCATCAGATAAACATTTTCATCCCTGCGCATTTCCTCTGACATGGCTTCCCGAAGAGCCTCTCTGAACTGTACTTCTCTCATATTTGCTTTTTATTTAGCGGGCAAAATTATGAAATTATTGAAATTTATAAAAGACAGGATATTCATTCCAGAAACTTCCTCATTGAATTCCAAATAGTGATTTGTTCAATTATTTTCTCATTGGCGACTTAAAACCATCAATATTTTTGTAATATGCCTTCATTGCGAATCTTAAGCAGGCTATACACGCGTCGGATGACCTCGTTGCCAAAACCGAAGAGGCTATACACGCGTCGGACGACCTCGTTGCCAAACTCAAACCGATTATACACGCGTCGGATGACCTCGTTGCCAAACTCAAACCGATTATACACGCGTCGGACGACCTCGTTGCCAAACTCAAACCGATTATACACGCGTCGGACGACCTCGTTGCCAAAATTTATGCGATTATACACGTGTACAACCCACTTCTTGAATTTCATTAGTCGATATTACACGTGTATAATCGGATAAATTTTCACAACAAGTGGGTTCTACACGTGTATAATCGCATAAATTTTGGCAACGAGGTCGTCCGACGCGTGTATAATCGGTTTGAGTTTGGCAACGAGGTCGTCCGACGCATGTATAGCCTCTTCGGTTTTGGCAACGAGGTCATAATACATAAATTGAGCCTTAT
>JABDAW010000012.1 GCA_013288905.1 Bacteroidota bacterium
CACCAATAATCATTGTATAGCCCATAATCCCCCTTGGTCAATCTCCAATCATCATAGTATCACTCCCAATTATCATACTTTACTTCATCCCTTTTCAATGGATCACCAAGATATCTTAAGAAAAAAGGATTTTATCAAGACTTTTAAATCTACAAGAGATCGCTGTGCATGTTTTTTCTTTCATCCTTTTATGATACCATTCCGCTTTTGGCGGTGGTGCAATAAAAGGATGAAGATTTTAATTGACAATTGAATGAGGGTATTTTATCTCCATCAGATACAAACCACAAGCAGGCATGGATTCACCTGCGGCAGAGCGTTTCTTGCCTTCTATTATGCGATGCAGATCTTCTATCTCTAATTTACCTTGCCCAATATCCACAAGGGTTCCGACGATGGCACGAACCATGTTGCGGAGGAATCTATTGGCAGTGATGGTGAAGATTAATTGTTTGTTTTTATCTAATTTCCATTCGGCATGAGTGATCGTACATTCATTGGTTTTGACCTGCGTACGGCTCTTGCTGAAGCAACTGAAGTCGGTATAATTCTTTAAAGTCGCCGCCGCCTCATTCATCTTCTTCATATCTAATGGTCCATAAAGATAGCAGGCAAATTCTTCCATGAAGGGGTCTTTCTTTTGGGTAATGACATACTTGTAAGTCCTTGAAACAGCATCGAAGCGGGCATGTGCATCAGTATCCACAGGGAAGATTCGAAGTATTGCAATATCCTTGGGCAACATGCAATTCAATTGGAAAGCCCACCTGGTCAATTCCTCCTTTGTTCCATGCTTTATTGAATCAAAATGTGCAAAGAATTGTTTGGCATGAACACCTGTATCCGTACGTCCTGCGCCAAGTGTAGCGATTTCTTCCTGCAATAAAGTTGATAAAGCAGCATTCAATTCTGCCTGTACGGAATGAGCATTCTTTTGTATTTGCCAGCCATGATAATGTGTTCCGACAAAGGAAAGTTCTATAAAATATCGCTGTTTGGTATTCATGAGACGGTGCAAAGGTAGAAAGGAATAGGGGAATAAAGGAATAAAGGTATAGGAGAATAGAGGTATAGGGGTATAGGGTATAAAGATATATGGCAACCTTAGCTTTATATCCCTATACCTTTATACCCCTATACCTCTATTCCCTATACCTCTATTCCCATATTCCCTTACCTTTAAATCTTTACCTTTGCCGCCAATGTTATTCTAAACTATGATAAACCAAAATTCACCAGACAAAAAAATAATTCAAATAATCGGATTTATTTTCTTTGGCATCCTTTTCTTTATTTCCTGGGTTTATTATAAAGAAAGAATGTTGAGTTTTGACCCGGCATACTTCTCCTATCAAATCATTCAATTCAGAAGATTCTTTATTGCCATTGGTCGTTGGGGATCAGTATTTTCACAGGTTCTTCCATTATCAGCATTGGCTGTTCATTGTTCTTTGAAGACATTTCTGCGATTATACTCTGTTGCTTTCATTATCAATTATTATATTATTTTCCTCTTTATTACTTTGGTATTAAAGAATTACAGGGCAGGGTTTGTTTTAATGCTTTCCTTATGTCTTGGTTTTCGATTTGTCTTTTATTATGCCACGGCAGAACTTTATTTCGGGATAGCATTGTCAGTTCTTTTATGGGCGATTGTTGCACCAGAAAATCCTTATTCATCAATCAGAAAACAATGGTGGGCGACAATTATTTCCATTCCCTTGATCATCACAATTTCTTATTGCCATCAGCTTACTGTTTTTACTATTTTATTCGCAATACTTTATGAGATGATATACCACAGGAAGTGGAGAGATATTCATTTATTGATACCGATATTGTTTACCTTGATTTGGTTTTTCATCAGGATTGAATATCTCACCACATCCGAATATGAACAAGAAAAGATTCTTAAACTTGACAATTTCATTAATGGTCTTCCTATCTTTTTTAAGCTGCCTGGATGGATCTACTTCAAGACCTTTTTCCTGCATTCTTTACGGACATTATGTTTCACCTTTTTGTTTTGTTATCTCATCGCTTTCATGTTTGGATACTGGCGACTATTCTTCTTCATGGTAGTCTTTCCTGTTGGATTTCTTGTACTGATCATAATCATGTATGCGGGTGGTTCAAACAATCTTTTTTTTGAGAATTACTATCCTGTCTTTGGCTTCTTTGGAGCCATTATTCTTCTGTATTTTATCAATGAACCATTCCCGAAATATATAAGATATTTAATCATCGCCTTTTTGCTTTTCTTTAATCTTAAAGGCATATACAATTCCCATACTATCCAGACAGAAAGAGTTCAATATCTTGACCGGCTAACTAACTATGGGAAGCGTCTTCCACAAAAGAAATACCTTCTGAACATTCGGAATATCCCTCTCAATATTGTCTCTCTGCAAGGATTTATTTCTTTCGAGACTTTGGAATATTCCTCCCTTCAATCTCCAGATTCTGCTTTGAATTTTTATTGGACGGATGACATGAATAAATATGATTCTATTTTAAATCAAAAGAATATTTTCCTTGGACCCGATTTCTGTGTGGCATGGTTCACTACCAACAATATGAACAGAAAGTATTTTCGTCTTCCTTCGACAGGTTATCTGAAGGTAAATACTTCACAAGCAGATACATCTTTTCATGAATCCTTTTTTAATAATAAAAATGTGCGACTGGAGGCGGTGAAGGAAACTGTACATTCAAATAATTACCAATTTGTCATTGCACCTATTAGAATTATTAATACATCGGGCAAGACCATTTTCTCGACTCCTGATGGCAAACATCCTGTCTATCTGACCTATCACATTTATAATGAAAATGGGAATATCCTCTATTGGCAAAATTATATGAATAACCTTGAAGTGGATGTGAAAGACGAATATACTCAAGGGTTGCTGGTCTATCTGCCTCCGAAAAAAGGAACCTATATTATAGAAGCCGACTTTTATTCTGAAGGTCTCCGATATTGGAATACTACAACACGGTTCAAGTTAGTTTTTGAATAACACCTTAAACAAAAGGGAGTGATTCTTTTTTAATAAAACTTTTAAAACACTTCGTTTAAATTGAATGCAAATCCGCTGGAACCTCCGGTCCCAATGGCATAATCAAAGCATAAATTAGTATCAGAAGATTTATTTAATTTGATTCTAAGACCAAGACCATAACCGGGATTAACCTTATCGAATTTATTGGAAGGGTAGTTGGTGAATGCCGAAGCATTGATGAAAACAACTCCTCCAAGCAATCCATTATTAAGAATTCTGAAACGATATTCCACCTCATTATATAACATATTCAAACCTTTGAAACGTCCCTCCACATAAGCTCTTCCGGTATTATCATACGCATCAGAACCTATGGTTGGCAGGTCAAAATAAGGAGGCTTCCCTCCCAATGTTAGCCAATCATAATTCCAAAAGGCAAGGACATTACCGGAATTTTTATTGGTCAGAAAATATTTTCTTGCATCAAGCAACAATGACTGCCAGTTGCTATTACTTCCCAAAGCAATAATGTTATCTCTAATTTTAAGATTTGCATAAGCACCGCCTTTGGGATTGTTGGAGTTGAGGCGACTGTCATATTGAAGATTGATAGATACACCTGACGAAAGGGTCTTATTTCCGATAGTGTTATTACCGTTGACAAAGGTGTATTTTTCTATATCAGTCTCATCAGCTCCCGGCACTTTGATTTCCTTAATGTTGTAATGATAATCTATGTTATACCCAATGCCAGCGAAGAAATTATTATTAACAGCTCGCATGGCAGCTTCATAAAACCTCAAATAATTATAGTCCACACTTGTGGCATCTGCAAAGGTAGTCTTGCTTCCTAAACCATAAGTAGTGGTAGGGAATTGATAGAACCGCCAGTCACCCAAGAAATTAAAAGTTTCTTGCTTAGTGAATATATTTGAATTAAGAATACTGAACAACTGATGCAACTGGGTATAAGCATTATCGAATAGAAGAGAAGATATTTTTGCAGAGTCGCTATGATAAGTATAGAAAGAGATATTTGTTGCAAAGCCGACAAGATAGCCTGTAACCAGTGCATATCCGGGATAAGGAAAAGGAGATAAAAACGGACCTAAAGAATGATTCATATCTGTATCGCATTTAACAGGGACAGGCTTTTTTAGAATCATATATAAATAATCTTCAGCATCCATTTGAGGAACACAGTAGGGGGTAGTGGTAGAATCCTTAAGATTAACCTGTGAAAATGCCTTATTACCTGCATTAAATACAAGTGAGTAAACAATCACCAAAATAAATATTAATACATCGGATCCAGAGCAAGGGAACTTCTTCATAATTTCAGGCTTCAAAATTAGATAAAAATCCATGAAGTAGAAACTAAATATTATGATCAATGAAAAAACTTTAGTATTTTATAAAAAATATTTCAACCCTTGTAACCTTTCAATTTTGTTTTCGTAATAAGGTGTCCCATTAATATAAATTTTTAATTAATCATCAATCCAATATCAAATGAATAAACATATCCTAAATCTCGAAACAAGAATTGATTCCTTAACAAAACTGAAAGGATCATTTTGGCTAATCGTGCTCTACTTAGTTATTTTTACCTCTATTATGGTAAGTTGGCTGGTAACGAGTTTTCAGCAGTAATCGAAAATTAAAACACAGTAATGGAAAAAGTTACAAAACTTTCCCTCCTCTTGCTTCTTCAAATTTGTATAAGTTTGAAATTTGCAGATGCAGCAATTATCTATTCAGGTGCCAATGGCGAATGGTCAGCTCATATTTGGTCAAGCAATGCTTCCGGCACCCCATTATGTCCGGGAACTTGTCAACCTTCTTGCAGTTTTTCCGGTTCTTTGTACATTAAAAATGTTGTAACGGTGACAACATGTGGAGGAGCCATGACTTTGTCAGGTGGCGGGTTTATTAATTTAACAGGAAGTACTTCCAAACTTACTATTACCGGTAACTTAACTGTTACCGGTAATAGTACTATGTTGATTCCGGCAAGCGATACACTTACCATTAATGGAAATCTGAGTGTACAATCTGTTTCTACGATTACTGTGAATGGGTATATCAAGATAAACGGGAATGTTACAACTGCTGGCAATTCAAGTGTTTGCGGAACAGGGGCAGGCTTATATACAGGGACACTTACCGGGCCTGCCGGAACTCCTGGCTGGTGTTTTGCTCCCGTTTCACTTCCTATTCGATTATACAGTTTTAGTGCAGATTATTTAAGCACATCCAATATTGTAAAATTAGCTTGGATTACCGCATCTGAAATCAACAACAATTATTTTACAATTGAAAAATCCTTGAATGGAGAAAACTTTCAATCTATCGGGCAAGTAAAGGGAGCAGGAAACAGTAATATTTTCAGCGATTATTATTTTTATGACAATGCTCCATATAAAGGAGTTTCATATTATAGACTTTTACAAACAGATTATGATGGGAATACAACAACTTATAACGTTGTTCCAGTTGAAACCTATGAAGAAAATCAGAGTTCCTGGTTCCTTGTATTTCCAAATCCAATTAAAGAAAACAGTATTAATTTAACTTATAATGGTGACAACATAGGTGATAAAATTACTTTTATCATTCAAGATTTGACTGGAAGAATTATCATGGAAGAAACAGTTATAGTAAATAATAAAGGATCTACAGAATATCTTTTATATGAAGAATCACGATTAAATAAGGGGATATATTTTATTACAGGTTCGACGAATAATAAATTAACAACCCAAAAGTTAATCGTAAACTAAAAAAACATTAATCAAATAAATATCAATAATCAACACATCAAACAATGAAAAAGTTAATTTTAATTCTAGTATTATTACCATTCCTAAGCTCGGCACAGGAATGGAGCATGGGGCTTCGTACGGTCCCCCAAATGAACATTAATCTTGGAAGTTCACCTTCTGGATTGAGTCTTGTTTCTACGATGAGTTCCAGCATCGGAGCAAATTATAACTTCTGCTATAATCTTAGAAGTTATTATTCACACAACAAAAACAGCATATCTTTTGAATTGCTGTATCAAAATTATCAGATGGTATTTGCCCACAATTCAGTGGCAACTTCTAACGTTAAGTACTCATTTCAAAATATAGAAATTCCAATCCTTCTCCACTCCAGAAGTGATGATTATGGAATTTATGGAGAAGCAGGAGCTGCGTATGTAAATACGTTAAGTCAGAATGTATCTACTGAAAGTATTCCTGTTTTACATTTTACAGGCAGTAATGTGGATGCAATAATAGGGTTTGGCCTTGATCAAAAGTTGTCTAAAATGCTTATGTTAAGTGTTGGGGCAAGAGCTTATTATCCTTTGCTTAATCAGGTCGGAAACAGTAATCCTCAAAGTGCAGGCGATTCCCAATCATCACTGCATCTATTAAGGACTGGAGTAGTGCTTGGAATGCAATATTATTTCGACTATTTCCACACTAACAATCACCGTCGAGGAAGATAAAAATATGGAGTATTTTACAGAATCATTTATTAACAATTATATGTTTAAAAATAGCATGGGTTAGCTGCTGAAGAAGCCATATTATGTTGTTTCTTTGCAGCAATTAATTTGCTGAAATAAACCCATCTCAAAAATGCCTTAAATAAGAGGGCTAAAGAGAAAATACAATTCAATTTAAAACTCAAGGATATATTATATCATCAACACCAAATTTAAGATAAACCCATCTAATTAGAAATGAAAGCACGGAAATTAAACCATTTAAAGATATTGACCATTTAATCAATAGGATTGCTTAGTATTTGAGACATCTTATTTTTATAAATAATTTAAATATAAGATATGCAGGGTCATAGTTTGACACTATGTCTGTATAAACTCTCCATATAATCAGTAATTAAAAGCAGATTATATAGGATTTCTATGTCCAATACCTTTTAAATGCGATCCCCCCAAAAATGAATTTTATAATTTAAAATATATTGTTTAACCCATTAAAAGAAAAGATTATGGAAACGAGTTCAAACATGTCAACGTTATTAATCGTTGGTTATGCAGTTGTAAACCTTTTGGTTTTACATTGCGGATTGTATTATCACCGGTCTGTCAGACGAAGGTATTCAAAAGACCTGTGGAGACAACACAAACACGGAACTTCCCTTTCTAAATAAGGAAGTTTAGTACTGATTAAGGTTAAGATATTTTTTTAATATAGCTTAACCTTAATCAAGTTACTTGGTTTATCCTTCTTCTGAATTTAGTATTCGGAATAGGGGTAAAATTGTATTGTCAAATTTTTTGAAGTCATTGATATAAACTTCTAATGAATAATCTCATTTGAAAACAATTTATCTTAATTGCCATAAGAAGTAAAGGGACTCCTTCCAAATATAAGTTCTCTGATATCTACCTTTTCGGCTGTTACGTATTTACCCCATAAAACTTTCAAAAGATTAAAATTATACTGAAAAGAGGGTATTATGGATAATTTATACTGAACCTTTATCCATTCAATATCCATCAAAATGACTAAATTTGCCGCCTGTTCGTATAACCATATATTAAGGCATGAAAAGGAATACAGATTTTAACCAACTGTTAGAAGAAAGCCGGCAGGGCGAAGTTCTTTTATTGGAGAATGAGAAGCCCCAGGCGCGGAAATTATATCTTGAAAGTTATGGCTGCGCAATGAACTTTTCGGATAGCGAAATCGTGGCATCCATCATGAACGAAGATGGCTTCTCGACAACGAATGACATCAATGAAGCAGATGTCATCTTCCTCAATACCTGCGCCATCCGTGATAACGCAGAGACGAGGATATGGGCGAGGTTGAGAGACTTCAAATCAGCTAAAAAGAATAATCCAGATTTGATAATCGGTGTCCTCGGCTGTATGGCAGAGCGATTAAAAACGAAGCTTTTGGAAGAGCAAAAGTTGGTGGATTTAGTAGTCGGACCGGATGCTTACAGAGACCTCCCAAACCTTATTCAAAGAGTAGAAAGCGGACAGAAAGCCGTGAATGTTTTGCTGTCAAGAGAAGAGACTTATGCAGAGATTTCGCCGGTGAGGCTTGGCGGGAATGGGATTTCAGCTTTTATCTCCATCATGCGCGGCTGTGATAATATGTGTTCCTTTTGTGTGGTGCCTTTCACTCGCGGAAGAGAGCGGTCTCGGGACCCGGAGAGCATCATCACCGAGGCAAAAGATTTGATTAATGATGGCTACCGCGAGGTTACTTTATTAGGTCAGAATGTTGATTCATATAACTGGAATGAGGAAGTAAATTTTGCACAGCTTTTAGAGAAAGTGGCATTGATAAATCCTGAATTACGGATACGTTTTTCGACCTCCCATCCCAAGGACATGACCGATGAAGTTCTTTATACAATGGCAAAATATGATAACATCTGCAACTACATACATCTGCCTGTGCAGTCAGGCAGTTCAAGAGTTTTGGAGATGATGAATCGTGGCTACGACCGCGAATGGTATAAGAATAGAATAGATACTATCAAGAGCATCATGCCGGATTGTGGAATATCAACGGATACGATCTCCGGCTTCTGCTCCGAGACCGAAGAAGAACATCTTGATACCTTAAGCCTTATGGAATATGCGGGCTATGACTTTGCTTATATGTTCATCTACTCCGAACGCCCGGGAACCCTTGCAGCACGCCAGTATCCCGACGACATCCCGAATGAAATAAAGTCAAGACGATTACAAGAGATCATAACCCTTCAATTAAAATTATCAATGGAAAGCAACAAGAAAGACCTTGGCAAAATCCATAAGGTATTGGCAGAGTCCATCTCAAAGCGTTCCAAGGAACATTTATCAGGTAGAAACGACCAGAATAAAGTGGTCATCTTCCCCAAGGAAAACTTCATGCCCGGCGATTATGTGAATGTGCTGGTTGATGATTGCACCTCCGCTACCTTGTTGGGGAAGGCGATAAAATAATTAGGAATTACAAATTAGGAATTAGGAAATAAGATGATAGATTTAGGTGATGAAGTAATATTGATTGAGGACATAAAAGGAACTCAATATGTAATAAGAGATAGAGGAACCGTTGTTGCAATTAACCCTGATTCCAAAGGATATGAGATAGAATTTTTTGATGTAGATAATGAAACACGCGGTATAGCAACTGTCCTCCCCAATCAGATTATGAATGCTCTTGAATATTGGTTAAGTAAAACTCCTCAAGAAAGATTATCAGGCTTAGAGGATTTAAGGTTTGAATATATTAAGAAACATTTCAATGGAATACGACCTCCGTTTCAAAGAGTTTATAATTCCTTTTCCCGATACAAATAATTTATAATTTATAATCCATAATTTATAATTTGAAACGATGACAGTAAATGAAATAAAACAACGCTTCGGAATAATAGGTAACTCCCCGTTATTAGAAATTGCTATAAAGACGGCGATGCAGGTTGCGCCCACTGATATCACCGTTTTGATTCATGGAGAGAGTGGTGTAGGGAAGGAGGCATTCCCACAAATCATTCATCAATTGAGTTCCCGGAAACATGGAACTTATATAGCAGTGAATTGTGGTGCCATTCCGGAAGGCACGATTGATTCAGAATTATTCGGGCATGAGAAAGGCTCCTTCACAGGTGCTCATGAAGCCCGTAAAGGTTACTTTGAAGTGGCTAACGGAGGAACTATTTTCTTGGATGAAGTTGCTGATTTGCCTTTAGCCACGCAGGTTCGGTTACTGCGCGTTTTAGAATCCGGCGAGTTCTTTAAGGTAGGTTCTTCAAAGGCTTTAAAGACGGATGTGAGAGTCGTCGCTGCGACGAATATCAACATCCTTGAATCAATACATAATGGTAAGTTCAGGGAAGATTTATACTACCGTTTGAGCACTGTTCCGATTAATATTCCACCCTTAAGGAACCGTAAAGAAGACATCTATCTTTTGTTCAGAAAGTTCTCTGCCGACTTTGGAGATAAGTACCGGATGCCGCCATTGGAGCTAACTACAGAGGCTAAAGAAGTTCTTACCAACTATTTCTGGCCCGGCAATATCCGGCAATTAAAGAATGTTACCGAGCAACTTTCCATCCTCGAAAAAGAACGCTTGGTTATTCCAAAAACCATTGAGAAATATCTTCCGCAAGAAAGCAATAATACCTTGCCTGTCTTGTTTAATTCTGGGACCAAAGGGAATGACGGGATGTCCGAAAGAGACCTCTTATACAAGGTTTTGTTTGATATGAAAAGAGATGTCAATGAACTGCGGGCTATGGTGTTGGAAATGTCCGGGGCGAGATATGGAGAATTCGCGCCCTTTGAATCTACCACTCCTGATTTCATTAAGAAACAGAAAGAAGATTTCCTGACCATAAACCCAAAGCCTATCCCTCTCGAAGCACCTGTTTCCAGTAAAGAAATTGCGATTAATAAAGAGATTCCAAAGAAAAATGACGGTAAGCAAGAAGAGGTTTTATTAAATGGAAAAGTGCAGACCCTTCAAGACAAATCAGCCGAATATATCAGAAGCATTCTGGCTAAAAATAAAGGCGCGAAGAAGCTTACCGCCAACGAACTTGGAATTTCGGAACGAACTTTGTATAGATACATTTCTGATTATGGAATGGAGGATTTGACGGCGACTCGGAAGAATAAGAAAAAGTAATATTCATATTGAAAAAGTATTCGGTTATTATTGCAATGAGTGTTTTACTCGTATGTTTAAACTCATGCAAATTCAATTATTCCTTCACAGGTGCATCTATTTCCCCGAAGATAAAGACTATTTCCGTGCAATACTTCCCCAATTATGCCCCCTTGGTCAATGCTCAATTGAGCCAGATATTTACGCAGGCTCTTAAAGATAAATTCACCTCTCAAACCAATCTTAGCTTTGTGGATAAGAATGGTGACATTCAATTTGAAGGTCAGATTACGGATTATTCCAACCAACCCACCGCCATTCAAGGCAATCAGACTGCTGCCCAAAACCGTCTTACCATTACTATTAAAGTAAAATATACCAATACCCAAGAAGATAAATTGAGCTTTGAAACTTCATTCACCAAGTATCTTGACTACCCCAGCACCAAGTCATTCCCTTCAGTAGAAAGTGATTTGGTTACACAGATAGTTAGTCAGATGGTGCAGGATATATTCAATAAAGCTGTGGTGAACTGGTAAAGATAAAACGGAATATATTTATACGAAGAAAAGGTATGATTTCTTAAGATGAAATCATACCTTTTCTCCGTTAAATGCCTCTTACAGCGTTCCCTTTATTCCCCTTTTATTCCGCCTTCTTTTTCTTAGTATCGAGAGGAGTACAATTTCGCTGTACCGACCAGCTCCATTCCCCTGTAATATCAAAGCATGTAGAATCAACCAGGTTTTTGAGGGGATGATATTTGCCATCAACGATTTCATAACCATCCACCTCGACTTTAATAACCTTTTTCTTATAAGTTACCATGAATGGCTTCGGATAGCCTATCGTTATTGACATATCGCTCTCGCCACATTCAGGAGGGCACTTAGGCAAATGAAGGATTGCATTCTCTAATTCCGCCCACATTTTAGCATTGACCTGGGCAGATACTGCTCTGATTTGTTCATCAACTCTGGACAGGAAAGTATCTTCTTTAATCCTTTTTTGTTGAGCCTGATCGAACTTTATAGAGTACGAAACGGTATTATGTCTCGATGGCTGTGGTGCTCCGAAATCAAATGCCTGGTTGCCGATATAAGTCTTCACGCCACTTGGAATAACGGCATCATTCGCAGCAAAAATAATCCCGTCGGCAGGCAGACAAACCCATCGAACAGTCCAGGTAACAGACACGACAATGATCCGGTATTTAGTCCCTGCCGGAACCTTTGGGACAAGGTGCATGGCAGTCTGCGGAAGCCCTGCCACAGGCGTGGCTTCGGTATAGGGCTTCTCTTCTTTAGGCGATGACAATACGATAGAAATCGTGGCTATACAATCACCACAATCAGGGGCTTTGTCTTTCGCCACTTCATAAGCTCGCATCAAGGCAGCTTTGGTGGCAGTGCGGGAAGCCGATTCCAGTGCATCCTTGCGGCGAAAATTCACGGTGTCTTGTTCAGGAAGCAGCACTAAACTATAGCCTTCCACTTCGCCGGTGCCCATGTACATTCCTACAGGGCAACTCTTTAATTCTTTAATTTCTTCTTTCATTTGATTAATATTTTTATTAAATTTTAATAACCCATGAAAGCCCTTCTCTCATTTCGCTGTGCAATTATTTATTAATGAAGTTGCACCTCCCATTAAATTTATTTTAGTCTATAAACAGGAAAGAATAACTGCCATTAGTAGTCAGGCTGTCGTTCTGAACCATGATATATCTGAAGGTGGTATTCCCCAAGGCAGTCGCGAGAAATGTCAAGGTCTGACCTGCAAGAACGGTTACAAAAACCGAGGGTATATCTCCAAGCTTCTTTATCAGATAAAACTTCAATGGTACAGTGCCTGTATTTGTGATTTCAAAAGATTCCCCAGCCAGAATAGTGCGGCTCGCGACCTTATCTGCCAGGTGTTTCAAAATCGTCTGAACCAATGGATTCGTTTCGGCTTTCTTTTGAATTTCTTCTGTATCAACATACCGTTCCAGTTCGGTGTTGTTGCCGCTATACAAGGCAATAAAATTACCATACATGATATGCATCTTCTTTGCATTAGTCACCCTTCCTGTTTCAAGGTTTCCGGCGGCACTTCCTTTGTTCCCTTTCTTGCCTGTTACTGCTGCTTCGGCGTTAAAAATCAGGGTATAAAAAGCGGACACCGTGGTCTGCAATGCGGCAAGCAAAGGATATGCCTCCAGCGCATTTGCCAACACAAGAATGGCAGCGATTCGTTCATCAATAGTGCCGTTAATAAATGGGTAATGACCATTCATCAACAAGGTTTCATATTCTTCGGTGCCTTTGCGATACACCTTTTGAATCTCCAAATCCCAAGTCGCCAATTCGGTGCTTTCCAATTCATCAATCAATTCATCCTTCGTAAAAACCTTTCCATGCTGCGCTCCTGCAGTACCTCTCCAAGTGGTATAAAGCAACATGAAAGCTAAATGCTGGGGATGGAATATGGCGTAAAGAGCCGCTATGACAGGGTCTGTAAGTGATGCCTCCTGCATGTTTTGATCCATGAAAGTGCTGATGCGCGCCATTTTGATAAAGTTGCCGACGGTCGAACTTCCAAAGAAATTGTTGAAGTGCATGAAGGTCAGGATAAAGATTCGGTGTTGTCTTGCGGTATTATATTTCATTATATTTTGGGGTATTAATTATTTCTAAGGGTGCTAAATTACATTTAATAATCGAGAGCGGCACCAATTCCCAAAATAAAAGCAAAATAATTTTCCCATTCCGCTCCAAATGGTAAGTTAGTTTCCCTTTGCTTCGGCGAGCATGCGCCATACCATAGTGAAGCTTCCTTAAGCACTGGCGAGCGTGCGCCATACCATAGTGAAACTTCCTCATGCACCGGCGAGCGTGCGCCACACCATAGTGAAACTTCCTGAAGCACCGGCGAGCCTGCGCCATACCATAGTGAAACTTCCTGATGCACTGGCGAACGTGCGCCATACCATAGTGAAGCTACCTTGGCATTCTCAACGGGAAAATCCGTTTTAAAGACGATTTTCCAGACTGATGAAGGTTAAATGTTAATAAAACAGGCAGCCAAAACCACTCCTTATATATCTACCGTGTACCCACATCTTTTAAATTAAAAAAAGCAATAATGAATATTGAACAAGGAATTTTGAATATTGATTTAGAAGAAAAGAAGTCAACATACGACTATGTTCATCGTTAACGAACTTCAATATTCAAAATTCCTTGTTCAATATTCATTATTGTTTTCTTCCTTTTTCCTTTATAAAAAGATGTGGGTACACGGTAGTTATATATATACACCCAAATAAAATGTGACGGCAGCCTTTCCCTATTCGGAATATTTTTGGTAATTTTGCTACGATGAAAAAAGCAATTCCTTTTCTGCTGGTATTAATGCTGAATGTTTTCTGGGGGGAATGTTTTGGGCAATTGTTTTATGTGGAAGGGAGTGTTGGGTTCACTTTTCATAACTATGATGATCCATATTATGGTTTCCCTTATGGCAAAGGATTAATGGAAAGAGCAGATGAGTATAATTATTCGGGTGCTGTCGGTTTTAATATCTTTAAGGATAAAATTTATTTAGAACTTGGATATTCAAGCTTGGTTACCTCTAATGAACTTATTAATGGGACTGGTCTTTTTGGTCCCGATGATGCCTTGGCAAATCTTTCATTTAACAGGAAAAGATTTATTCCCTCTATTAAATATGTGCTCTTTAATAACAAAGACCATGCGTATTTATATTTGAAAGCAGGCATGACCATTGGCTTAAAAGGGATAGTCGCAAATGATGAGTTGACAGGCACTCCTGATGGTAATATTCCTGGTAGTTGGGATCATTATGACATCTATTACATTGAATCAATATATCAAAACAATTTGTCTTATGGATATATGATTTCAGCAGGAGTGGAAGTTAAATTAGTGAATCATCTTTATCTTTTTTTTCAGGAAAGTTATGGTCAGGAAAAGTGGTCTCCATCATCAGCAGAAGTAACTTATAGTTCAAGTACTTCATTATCTAATTTGACAATTGGTCAAAAAGAAATAGAATTTACAGGTCCGGGGCAATACATGATTCAAAATAACTATTCTCAATCAAACACTCCTTCTATTGCTCCTAAATTTACTTATATCCTTGGAACTTTTAACATGAATATCGGCTTGAAGATTAACTTTGGGAAGGCAAAGACAGAAGTGAAATAATGCCTTATCCGCAATCAACCATTCACCGCTAATCAGTATCTTTACATCCTAAATACATAATGTTATGACTGAAGAATTAGTAAAAAGAATAACCATAGACCCTGAAATATGTCATGGAAAACCAACTATCCGCGGACTGCGATACCCTGTTGAAAGCATGCTCGAATTAATGGCATCTGGAATGACTACCGAAGAATTATTAGCTGATTATCCCGACGTAGAACTATAATTTCTAACCTTGTGAATAACTCTTTGATAGAAATCCATAAGAATGAAATAATAATTCATTCTTAGGTTAACAGAGGCAAGTATTAATAATACCGACCTCTATAAACTAAATCAATTATTCCCCGGAATCCTTCTTGAAAGTCGTGCGGAATACATAATCCCACATCTTGGAACTCACCCCGAAACCATGCTCTGAATCCTTGTAATGATGTATCATGTGATGATGTTTCAGGTTCAGCCAAAACTTATTCTTGAAGTTGAAATGATGCAAGGCATAATGGGTCTCGTCATAGACCAAATAACCAATCAGAAAGCCGGCAAAGAAGGGATATACAAGATGATTTCCCAATATAAAATAAAACAAACCATAGAAAAACAAAGCCAGGGGAATACTCAAGGAAGGCACGAATACCAACCGCTTTGAATCACTCGGATAGTCATGATGAACACCGTGCATGATGAAGTGAATCTTCTTGCCGAATTCAGAAGTCGGCTGATAATGAAAGATAAAACGATGCAATAAATACTCCGCCAAAGTCCAGATAAAAATACCTAAAGCCACCAACAAAATGATCCGCAAAAAAGTCAAATCAAAGCTGTGAACAGACAGGTAAAAGCATAAAATAATCACCGGCAAATAGATAGCGACCGGCACCAAATAATGAATCCTGGTAAAGAAGTCAAGAATATCACTCTTGAACATCCGTACTGACTCATCCTTGTTTGAAATATACTGCTTCGCCATGTTAAATAATTATATATAAATAGGAATAAATTTGATGCTGCAAATATAGCATTAAGGATAGAAAAGAAATGAGTTTCGTGTTAAATATCCATTAGCTCGCCTAATAGCCTTTCAGTAACGGTATGGCTCAATGTTTCGCTTTGCTTTTTACCATAACTTATCACCATAGTCCCATCGAAAGGCTCAATAGACTTGACCTTGACCTTCAAGCCCAATTTCAACTCGCGGCTGTTCAGGAACTTTAAGAATTCTTCAGAAGAATCTATCACCGCAGCGAGCTTTAATGTATCACCGGTCTTGCAATCGCTTAACTTAGAATATTTTTTCCATTCCACTTTCCCATTCTTATCCGGAATCGGAGAACCATGAGGATCAAGCTTCGGATATCCAAGCATTTCATCCATTTTCTCGAAGAAACTTGGAGATCGAGTATGCTCTAATTGCTCCGCTATCTCATGCACCTCTTCCCATCCAAAGCCCATTACCTTCACCAAAAACATTTCTGTGAGGCGATGTTTACGGATAATAATGCCAGCTTCTTTCTTGCCCTTTTCGGTTAATCGTAAAGGTTTATAGCTTTCATAATAGACCAACTTCTTATCCGCCAATTTCTTCATCATGCTTGTAACGGTAGGCATTTTGATGTTCAATCGCTTGGATAAGTCTATCACATTCACCTCTCCCGTTTCATTGGAAAGGATGAACAAGGTCTTCAAATAATTTTCTTCTGTCAGTGAATTCATAAATGCAAAACTAATAAAATGTTTGGAATACAGCTATTATAAAAAAATAGTTGAGAAATAATTTTGTTAGATGAATCTAATTTTGTAGTTTCGCAGCCCGAATAATTTAATTATGTCTAAAAGGATTTATCAAACGATTATAATTTCAGTATTGCTTATATCAGGCTTAAGTGTTGCTGCACAACAGGCTGATTCCACAAAGGATGAAACCTGGAACCTTGACTTTCAACAAACAATGATATGGCAATATCATCCCGCATTCTATGCTAAATATTCAGGTGCTAATAGTTTGATTCCAGATGCCGAGAATGCTGAATCTCTTACTTCCACAATATATTTTGATACCCGTCTTTGGACAGGAGCACAGTTTATTTTAAATCCTGAATTGGCAGGTGGCACGGGGCTTAGCAAGGTGCTTGGAATGGCTGGTGCACTTAATGGAGAGACCTATCGGGTAGGCAATCCTGCTCCTGATGAATATTTCGGACGTATCTATCTTCGCCAGGTCTTTAGTCTTAGTAAAGATTCTGAAAACATAGATGACGACCTCAATCAACTACGCGGGAAGCAGCCTGTATCTTACCTTTCCTTTAATGCAGGGAAGTTTAGTGTTGAAGATTTCTTTGATGCCAATTCTTATAGTCATGACCCACGCACCGACTTCTATAATTGGGCATTGATGAGTGGCGGAGCATGGGATTATCCTGCAAATACTCGTGGCTATACCTGGGGTTTCGTTATTGAGTTGGTTCATCCTTCCTGGTCTTTCAGGTTCAGTAGCGTTATGGAACCGCAGGTTGCAAATGGTCCATACATGGATATGGATATTGCTGCTGCACATTCCGAAATTGTTGAATATGGAAGGATGTATAAAATTAATGGAAAGAAGGGTGCGATTCGATTCTTAGGCTTCTTTAATCAGGCACACATGGGAAATTATAGTGATGCATTGAATAATCCTGTATATAATTTGGATGTTACTCAAACTCGCTCTTATGCCCATCAGAAAGGCGGTTTCCTTATTAATGCAGAACAACAAATTGGGGATTATTCAGGAATATTTTCAAGAGTCAGTTGGAATGACGGACAGAATGAAACCTTTGCATTTACCGAAATTGACAGATCTATTGCAGCCGGTTATGTTCTTAAAGGAGGTGCCTGGAAACGTGATGATGATAAAGTTGAAATCGCTGTTGTCATAAATGGATTATCTAAAGTTCATGAAGAATATCTTGCTGTAGGGGGATACGGTTTTATCATTGGTGACGGGGCTTTGAACTATGGCTATGAAACTATTATAGAAGCAAATTATTTATTCAAATTTACAAAGAATTTTTGGTTCACTCCCGATTATCAGTTTGTCATAAACCCTGCCTATAATAAAGATCGCGGACCGGTAAATGTTTTTGGAATGAGATTACATATTGAATATTAAAACACCATGAAGAGATTAAAAGGTTCCAACGCATCGCTATCAGAGGTTAATTCCTCGGTGGATATAGATTCCAAAAGAGGCATCGGCAATAAAATTCTTGCCTTTATGGGTCCGGCATATTTGATTAGTGTTGGGTATATGGACCCAGGTAATTGGGCTACTGATATTGCCGGAGGAAGCACCTTTGGATATAAATTAATATGGGTACTTTTGATGAGTAATCTGATTGCATTATTACTTCAAAGTTTGAGTTCAAGATTAGGCTTGGTAACAGGCAGAGATTTAGCACAAGCCTCCCGCGAAACTTATTCTCCAATAGTCAATTTCTCCCTATGGATTCTTGCTGAAATAGCCATTGCAGCCTGCGATTTGGCAGAAGTCTTAGGTATGGCAATCGGTCTTCAATTACTCTTTGGTCTTCCCTTGATTTATGGAGTAAGTCTTACCGTTTTTGACACCCTCCTTTTATTATTCCTAATAAATTTTGGGATAAGGAAGTTAGAAGCCTTCATCATTACATTAATAGCCATGATAGGTGTTTCTTTTTTAATAGAAATGTTCTTTTGCAAACCTGCATTAGGAGATATTCTGCAAGGCTTCATCCCTGATCTTCCGGCTAATCCAATCCCTGGTGGAAGCACCGCTTTATACATAGCAATCGGTATCATTGGAGCTACTGTGATGCCTCATAATTTATACCTTCATTCGTCATTAGTCCAGACCAGGAAATTTGAAAGAACCGATAAAGGTATTCTTCGAGCCATCAAATACAACATTCTTGATTCTGTCCTTGCCCTTAATCTTGCCTTCTTTGTGAATTGCGCCATCTTGATTCTTGCTGCTGCAACTTTCTTCAAGAATGGAATGTTTGATGTCTCTGATATTAGCCAGGCACATAGTTTTCTTGCGCCTTTATTGGGAAGTAAATTAGCTCCGATTATCTTTGCAGTTGCATTAATTGTTGCAGGGCAAAGTTCTACCATTACAGGAACTTTAGCAGGTCAAATTGTTATGGAAGGTTATCTTAATTTAAGAATCCAACCGTGGCTAAGACGGCTGATAACAAGGCTTCTCGCCATCATCCCTGCATTATTAACCATTACCCTAATCGGAGAAAAAGCAATCGGTGGACTCTTGATTCTTAGCCAGGTGATACTTAGTATCCAGTTAGGTTTTGCCATAATTCCATTGATTCATTTCGTATGTGACAAACAAAAGATGGGGAAATATGTCATTAGCACACCTTTGAAAATCCTTTCATGGATTTGTGCCATAATCATCGTCGGCTTAAATGCCAAAATGATCTATGATCAGATTCATGATTGGATTACCGGAGACCAAACCCATGCATATATTTATTACCTCACTGTCGTTCCAATCTCAATAGCGGCGGGCATTCTGTTACTATACATCACATTCCACAAACAGATTCACCGAACCAAAATATTAACTTCAACTCCTCATGGCAATGTCAAGAAATTGGAATTATCTGCCCCTGCGCTTTATCATAAAATAGCTGTTGCCATTGACTTTTCTGATACCGATTCCAAGTCCATTAATTTAGCTACAAAACAAGGTGGCAAGGATGCCGAATACCTCCTGATACATGTGGTAGAGACTGCGGGTGCCATCTTCATGGGCAAGGATATTGATGACCTGGAAACGCATATTGACAAGCAACAGATTCAATCCTATCTCCACGATTTAAGCCACTTGGGGTATAATGTAAAATTTGTCCTTGGCTATGGCAATCCTAAGAAAGCTATCCCTGAATTGGTGAAAGAACATCAACCTGATTTATTGGTAATGGGAGCGCACGGGCATAAATTCCTTAAAGACCTTATCTTCGGAACCACCATTGATAGCGTACGCCATAGCGTCAAGATTCCTGTCCTGATATTTAAGACATAAAGAACGTATCTATTGATTAATAATAATCAGTGAAAAGTTAAATGAAAAAATAAAAGGCGGCATTTCCTTTGTTGCTTTTTGCTCCCTTTTTGTTTATTCCAAACCATTTATTATCTTTGCGCCCTTAATAATTTATATAATAAATAATGCTAATAATTCCAATCAAAGAAGGAGAGCCTATTGACAGAGGGCTAAAACGATTTAAAAAGAAATTTGATAAGACCGGAACTGTACGTGCCTTGAGGTCAAGGAAACAGTTTGAGAAACCTTCCGTAACAAGAAGAACAGAAATTAAAAAGGCTGTTTATATAGCTAAATTACGCAGAGAAGGAACCCTTTAATTAAACGACGAGCCACGAATTACACTAATTAAAGCTAAGATTTGTGTAATTCGTGGTTTCATTTTTCCCCATAATCTATTAACAGGCGAGTGTTAATAGATTTCTTTCTTACTCTGTTCCCATTAAAAAAATAATATTGAACTTTGCACGATTAAATTCATGCAAAGTTTTTTTATTATTTAATAATTTGGTAACTTTTTTCAACCCAAGATGTATAAAGATAAATAGAAAGGAGAGGAAGTAATGAAAGAGAGTTTTATAAAATATATTCAATATGAAAAGCGGTACTCTTCTCACACGATAACAGCTTATCAAAATGACCTTAAACAGTTTTATGATTTCCTTGCCAAGACTCATGAAGTTACTGATATTGCTGACGTAAATCATATTTTCATTCGCTCATGGATAGTATCATTGATGGATCAAAAAATTACACCTCGGTCTATCAATAGGAAGATTACAACCCTGAAAACATATTATAAATTTTTGCTTCGTGAAGGTGTCATAGAACAGAATCCTATGTTGAAGATTCTTTCCCCTAAAACTTCTAAACGCTTGCCTGTCTTTGTTGATAAAGGAACCATGAATCACCTTTTGGACCATGTTGAATTTGGAGATCATTATATAGGATTAAGGGATAAATTTATTCTTGAATTGTTCTATGCGACTGGTATGCGTCTTTCAGAATTGGTGTGTTTGAAAGTTACTTCCATTGATTTGTTTAATAATAACTTAAAAGTTATGGGAAAGCGTAATAAAGAACGAATCATTCCGTTTTCAATTCCTATGAAAAGTTTAATCACAAAATATCTAAGTGCGAAAAAAAGTGATGAACTTCTCAAACAATCTGAATATCTTTTCCTTAACAAATCAGGTAAACAAATAAGCAGAGAACAAGTGCAAGTATTAGTCAAAAAATATTTGACTATGGTTACTACGCTTGATAAGAAAAGCCCTCATGTATTACGTCATACCTTTGCAACTAATATGCTGAATAATGGAGCGGAAATAAATTCTGTTAAGGAAATATTAGGTCATGCAAGCCTTGCAGCAACACAGGTTTATACACATAACACAATTGAGAAATTAAAAAATATTCATAAACAAGCCCACCCAAAAGCTTAATATAAATTAACCAAAAAAATTAAAGATTATGAAACTAAAGATGCAATCCATTCATTTTGATGCAGACAGAAAATTGCTCGCATTCATTCAGGAAAAAGTTGACAAGTTAAACCATTTTCATGATGGTATCGTTGACGGAGAAGTGGTTCTTAGAGTTGAGAAAAACCAGACCCACGAAAATAAATCTATTCAGATAAAGGTAAACATTCCAGGCAATGAATTAATCGCTAAGACGAGGAAACAAACCTTTGAAGAAGCTACTAATCTTGCTGTAGAAACTTTAAGTAACCAAATAAAAAAGCATAAAGAGAAGATTCGTGGAGGAAAGAGTGTGAAATTTACTCCCGATACTTCTGAATCTGATGAGGAATTATATTCCTGATCAGACTTAATGTTTTAAGGAATTACAAAAATGGGGAATAGTTTTATCCCCGTTCGGGATATTTCATATTCAATTCCTTCAAGGTTTCTACGAGGGTCTTTGCAATAAAATAATTGCGATACCAGTTCTGATCTGCGGGCACGATGGTCCATGGGATTTCCTGGCTGCACTTGTCGAAAATATCTTCATAGACTTCCATATAATCATCCCAATGTTTTGATTCGGCAATATCTTCCGGCTGATATTTCCATTCTTTTTCAGGATTCGTTTTACGTTCTTTAAAGCGTTCGGTTTGTTCTTCTTTTGAAATATGAAGATAGAACTTAAAGATAATTGTTCCACTATCTTTCAACAAATGCTCGAAAGAATTAATGTAATCATATCGCTTTTTAATCTTTGATTCAGAAAGCAATTTATGAACGGAAGGAACCAAAATATCCTCATAGTGAGAACGGTTAAAAATCTCAATCATACCCTTTGCAGGGGCGTAAGAATGGACCCTGTAAAGAAAATCATGAGAAGAATCTTCTAAAGTCGGAGCCTTAAAAGAATGAACATTACATCCCATCGGATTAACACCGGTAAAGACGTGCTTTACTGTTCCATCCTTGCCTGAAGCATCAATTCCCTGAAGAATTATTAAGACACTTCTCTTTGATTCTGCAAATAAAACAGCTTGCAAATCGCGAAGTTTCAGGATTAAGTCCTCGGTCTTTTCTTTGGTTTTCTCTTTCTCAAAACCTTCCGGAGCTTTTGTAGATATACTTAAATATTTTGACATATTGTTATAAATTATGAAAGGCAAATTTATCCTTTTTAGAGTTCAAAAAACACTCATGTTATCATTCATGGAATTGATACTTCAGATTTATTCCTGATTCCTGTTTATCTTTGCGCCGCTATGATAAATTATGACAAATACGAAGCTGTGATTGGATTAGAAATCCACATCCAATTAGATACCAGGAGCAAGGCATATTCATCCGACCCTGCGAGCTATGGTGCGGCACCCAATACCAATGTTTCGCCTATTACTTTAGGGCATCCGGGGACGTTGCCAATGATTAACAAACAAGTGGTGGAAGATGCCGTCCTGCTTGGGTTGGCGTTGCATTGCGACATTCGGGAGGTGAATGGTTATGCTCGGAAGAATTACTTCTATGCTGACCTTCCAAAGGGCTACCAGATTACCCAAGATACCACCCCGATTTGCAATGGCGGATACTTAACTATTAAGGATAAGTCAGGTACTGAAAAGCAAGTTCATCTTACACGAATTCACATGGAAGAAGATGCCGGAAAGAGCCTTCATGATGTTGATCCATTCAGCACATTGATTGATTTGAATCGTGCCGGAGTTCCTTTGTTAGAGGTCGTTTCGGAGCCGGAGATACGAAGCGGAGAGGAGGCTTTTCAATATGTTACAGAGATGCGTAAGCTGGTGAAATATCTTGGTATCTGTGATGGAAATATGGAGGAAGGCAGCATGCGTTGTGATGCCAATGTTTCGGTACGAATTAAAGGTGAATCAAAGTTCGGAAGACGGGTGGAGGTCAAGAATATGAACTCCATGCGCAACGTTCAGCGTGCCATAGAATTTGAGACTAAAAGGCAGATTGAGGAGCTTGAAGCGGGCGGAGTTATCAGTCAGGATACCCGAAGTTTTGATGCCCTGGCGGGGACCACATTCGTCATGCGCAGCAAGGAGATGGCTAATGATTACCGCTACTTTCCGGAGCCTGATCTGCCACCGATTATTATTAAAGAGGAGTATATCAACAAGGTTCGTGAGAAACTGCCGGAATTGCCCGATGCATTGTTCAAGAAATATGTCAATGACTATAAATTATCGCCTTATGATGCAGGCGTTCTGACTGATACCAAAGAGGTTTCGGATTATTTTAACGAACTGATTAAGCATACCAATAACTTCAAGGCAGCAGCCAATATGGTGATGGGTCCTGTCAAATCATACCTTAATGAAATGGCTGTCGAGATGCTCGATTTCCCTGTTTCAACAGAGCGCATGTCGCAATTGATTTCTTTGATAGATGAGAGGAAGATCAGCCATTCGGTAGGGATTCAAAAGGTATTCCCCGAGATGGTCAAATCAGCAGAAAAGAATCCTTTGATGATTGCCGAAGCCCTGAATTTAATACAGGAAAGCGATGATGAAGCCTTGAAAGATTTTATTCAGCAAGCCCTTGCAAAATACCCCGAAAAGATTGCTGAATACAAGGCTGGCAAAATCGGTTTGACAGGATTATTCATGGGCGAAGTCATGAAATTGAGCAAAGGTAAAGCCGACCCTAAGGTGGCTAATAAATTGCTCGTGGAGGCTTTGAACAAATAGAGATATTTTTTTTGCTTTATCTACATAAAATCAGAAAGCCCTTCGATGCGTTATCGAAGGGCTTTCTGATTTCAATTAAGTTTTTCACTACACCACCGGAGGCGGTGTCTGCTGCGGCTGATAAAGCACTGTGAAGATAGCCGAAGGATTAGCCAACTGGACGTTATTAATCACTCCATAAACAATCATGTCAACACTTTCAGCAGTATTAGGTGTCGTCGGAACGCGGTGATAATCGTAATGCGCTCCGGTGAAGGTTCTGATAAAAATCCAAGTGTTTGTGCCGGTAACTCTTGCGTACAAATTCTTTGTACCAACAAATTTTACACTGCTATGAACGGCAATGTTTCCAATAGAAGTTTTCGCATCGCCATCAGGAATAAAGGTGGCTTGATTAAATGGAATTTCAGGAGTCAGGAAAGTCAGCAATTCACCAATTGCCACTGTCCAATTAGCTTTGTTTTTCATCATCGTGATTCTCAAAGCCTTCACAAAACCTTGAGCATCAGCAGGGCATACGCTGGTAGGAGCAGTTCCAAAATCAGCAGGAGCAGGATTAACAACCATAGAGGTTGAGGCAGGACCAGTGCTAAAGGTATCAGTAAAAGCGGTCAGACTTTTATCGCTGGTACCGCTTTTTTGCTGGGCATTGTTAAGCCACACCGACCATTCATAAATTTTCGCGACTTCGTCCATCGTGTCTGTGGACAGACCAAATGCCGCCGCTAATCCCGGCAATTCGTCGTTGAGGGTTTTGTACTGAAGGTCCCATTCCTCCTTCGTTAAATCACCAAAAGTTTGATGTTCCATTTTTTCTTTTTTTGTTTATTAAATTTTGTTATTAAAAATATATTTACCCTGACTCTTGTCATAGGTTTTGAATTCGATAAAAGAGTATCCATTAGCCATATTTCGGAAATCGAAAAACAGAAAATCGGTAATGGAAAATGATTTCCCGGAATCATTTAATGAATTCCCGATGCCGGAAATTGGTTTCTTGGCTCCGGATAACGAAAAAGCGGTACCGGGAAATGGATTTCCGGTACCGGAAAATGTAATTCCGGTGTCGGGAAATGAAAAAACACTTTTAAGAAATGTAATTCCGGTGTCGGGAAATGAAAAAACACTTTTAAGAAATGTATTTCCGGTATCGGGAAATGAAAAAGCACTTTTGAGAAATGTATTTCCGGTACCGGAAATACATTTTCCGGTCTGCGTTTTCAGCTTAAAAAAGGTATTTCCAAGCGTAAACTGACCTATTCCCCAAGATTTCAACTGGGAAAACAGCGCAACAGATACTATACTATAAGGAGTGCGACTCAATTCCATAATTCGAGGGTCTTAGCCTGTGGCATCGGAAAGGGAACCCTCAAAACTGGAAGATTGGACAGCGAACTTTTACTTACTATTGATGTGAAATTTTTCATCGCTGCAAACATACATAAAATAATGTTAATGGAATTTGGGGTATTCCAACAAAAAGAAAATTCTTTGTGGCATTCCAAAAATAACTAATAACTCAACCGTCACACTCTTCCCCAACCCCGCCACTACTACCATCACCCTTCATTCCACAATGTCAATTATCAATTGTCAATTGAAGACGTTCTTGGGAATAAAATCTACCAACAATTCATCACTAATAACTCATCACTCACAACTCAAATAGATGTCTCCACATGGAGCGAAGGGGTCTATTTCTATAATCTGATCAGCAATGTCGGCAGCATAAGAGGAAAGTTTGTTGTGCAGAAGTAATTCCCTTGTTTCATAGCCCATCACAGGATATTTTAAATGACTTTTTGTTTGAAATAATGAATGTATTATTAGCAATTTTTCACAAAATAAATTTGTCTGAATAAATAATATTCTCTAATTTTGCACCCGAAAAAAATCGAAGGAATTAAACACTAAATATTTTAAAACTTATCAAAACTTATTATAATGAGAAATACTAAATTAATGGTCGTGTCGGTAATCTTTTTAACACTTTTTCTTAACGGTTCAGGATGCGGTTCAGATGCTAAATCCCCTGCATTTGCTGATACCCCTGAAGGCAAAGCATTCGCTGCCTGCATGGATAAATGTAATGAACAGTGGATGTCTGACACCCTTGAATGGAAAAATAAAAAGTGTGAGATTGATAAAATTTATTCATCTAATAATATAATAGTACCTGAATCCGACCTGAAAAAAAAGCTGCGTGATGGCGAGAAAGCGGATGCTTATGTGAAGTGTTCACTATTATATTATGACAAACTCAATGAAATTCATAAATGCCAACAAGCGTGTGTGAATGATTTATTGGGAAGAAAGTAAGGTATAAAGTTATAAAGGTATAAAGGAATAGGGGTATAAAGGAATAAAGTTCTTTATACTATATTCCTTTATACCCCTATTCCCTATACCTTTATACCCCTATTCCCTATTATACCTTTATACCCTATCCCCTCTTTCCTCTTTCTCAAATTGCAAGTCCCCTTTTCAAAATGATATTGGAAAGAGGCATGAAAGCCGCTCATCTAACTATAAAAGCAATTTTAACAGTTAGGGTATAATATTTGGTTTCTTGTTTTTGATATGTTTAAGACTAACAAATATTAAGAATTAAGGCTATGGGAAATTTACTTTATCTGATCGCTGTAATCCTCATCATATTTTGGGTAATCGGCTTCGTAGGTTATAACTTAGGCGGGCTAATCCACATTCTGCTAGTGATAGCACTTATCGCCATCTTGTTGAGAATAATCCAGGGAAGAAATCCCTTGTGAATCTAAAATATCTAATAACCAAAAATAATTTAAAGACTATGAAAAGTTTATTTAATCTATTGGTAATTTTAACGATTGTTGCTGTGATAATAGCGGTAACGATGGTTGCCGGATGTAATTCTCCGGAACAGAAAGTAGAAAACGCTCAGGAAAACTTGAACAAAGCCGAGCAAGACCTCACCAAAAAGCAGGTGGATTCAGCGAATGATTACCAGGTGATGAAGACCTACTGGGAGAATCAGATGAATGACAACGAACGAAAAATCGAAGAACTTCAAACCGAGAAATCGGATAAGAAAGTTGAAGTCGAGAAGAGTTACAATGCAAAGATCGCTGACCTCCGCCGACAAAATGACGAGATGAGAACGAAGATGAATAACTATCAATACAGCACCGCAGATACCAAATGGAATGAATTCAAAGATGGTTTTAATAAAGATATGAAGAAGCTCGGCGATGACATTACCGATCTCAAAGATAAGATCGCCAAGAAGATAAAGAAGGATTAAGATAAGCAATTAAAAATGCCAGATCATGAAAAGGATTTATGTAACGATGTTGATTCTGTCATTGGTCAATATATCAGGCGTGGCGGCACAAATGGATACTACCACTCCTGTTAATGCTGATACTATTGTCCCTTCAAATTTTGATATTAATCCTGACTTTCAATTGATGCGGATGGGCTTGATGACTGATTCGAGTGATGTGATAAAAGGTGGTGGTAAATATACCTTATATGGCGACATCCCGAATGACGATACGGCATATAATAAACGATGGTCATTATGGTATCCCCTTGCTGGTGGCATTGTTGAAAGCATCTTATTAAATTTAACCGATGAGCTTGTTCTTAATTATTCATGGTCTAAGGTCAATTATTATTCCTGGAAAAGGAACCTGAATGCAGGTCCAATATGGGGCAATGGATGGTGGTGGGATGAAGGCAGGTTTGGCAATGGCTATCTTTTGCATCCCATAACCGGTGCTGCCGATTTTAATTTCGCTCGTGCCAGCGGATATAACTTTTGGGCATCTGCTCCCTTTGTTTTAGTCCAATCTTATGCCTGGAAAATATTCGGAGAGAATGGCAAGCCGGAGCGCAACAGCGTGATCGTTACCACGCTTGGCGGCATCGGTCTTGGTGAATTATTGTATCGTATAAGTTCTAATATTTTAGATGATCGAACCACTGGTACGGAAAGATTTTGGCGCGAGACACTGGCGTTTCTTGCTGATCCTGCAAGAGGCGTTACGCGTATGCTTCAGGGAAAAACATGGCGGACAACTGATAGGGAAGTTTATCAGAAAGAGCCATTGACAGTGGGTTTGATGGCAGGTGTAAGGGAATTAAATAATGGAGTGAATATAGGGACAGGTACTGTTAATCCTACCATCAATTTGCAATTGGATTATGGCGATCCCTTTGAAGACAAGTCAAGGAAGCCTTTTGATTTATTCAAGGTTCGTGCAGAATGTAATTTCGGTGTCGGTAGAAAGATCGTTGATAACCTTGTGGGCTATGGAATCTTGACCGGAACCAACCGTCAATATGGCACTGATCTGGACGTTCTTTACGGCTTGTTTCTTGGTTATGATTATTGGGATAACAATGAATTTGAATTAGGAACTCAAAGCGTTACCGCAGGTATTATGACTCGTTGGGATCTATCTAAAAACAATAATCTTTATACCAAACTTCATTTCGGCATCGTGCCATTTGCCGCCAACAGTACGGTCTTTACGCCTGATACTTCGCAATTCAGAGACTATGATTATTGCTATGGATTGCAGTCGCAGTTTGAAACCACGCTCAATCTTGGGCATTACATCAGCTTCACCATTGCGGATTATGTCTATTACTTGCATACATTCAATGCCCCCGAACCTGATTCCATTGCCGCACTGGGAGAGCTTGTATCGCATGATGTTCAATACCCTGTCAATGGCAATAATCTCACCGATATATTCCGACCAAATATCACCGTTACCATTACCGGGAATTTGAGAATTACCTTTGAACAAATGGTGTATTATACATTGGATACTTCTCCCGATTTCCCTACCATTCACCGCAAACAAACACAGCAAAGAGTTTTCCTTACCTATAATATAAAAGACTACCACAAGGGTGAAAGACCTGATAATGCAGCGAAGAAAACCACCAATTAATTGCGCAAAAATGAACCTTAATATAAATATATTTTCAATATTATTAATCAAAAATTTAATCACAATGAAAACTAAAATCCTTATATCATTCTTAGTAATGATAGCTTGCGAAGCCACGGTATTCGCCCAGAATGAATCACCAACCTCTTTCCAGATCAAGATGGAGAACTATGAATTAAGCAACAAACTTGCCGACATGAATTACATTCCATCTGCTAATAAAAATGAAGATTTCAGAACTTCTATTACCGGAGCTAAATTGGAACTTGACAGTCCGCTAATCCCTGTTGATACCAATTACAGAGTTCCTGAACACTTCAAAACGCGCTTACCACAAGCCTTGTATGTCCCTGCCATCATGATTGCATGGGGTGCTTCAGTAATTGGTAATGGCGGGCTTTACAGCAGCCAGAAGGCAAAAACAGATCTCTTGAATTTCACAAAAGGCAAGGGCGGTCCTGTGGATAATTATCTATTATTGTCGCCCTATGTCGAGTTCGGCGTGCTCCTTTTATTAAAGGTAAAATGCAACAGCGATTTCATCAATTCTATCCTGCTGATAGCGAAGTCTGAAATATTAATGCTCGCCATCATAGAGCCGATGAAATACATCACCCATGAGCAAAGACCCGACAAAAGTGACTATCTTTCCATGCCTTCCGGTCACACCGCCGAAGCCTTTTGTGCGGCGACAATTGTCTATCGGGAGTATCGTTATTTAAGCCCCTGGTATGGAATATGTGCCTATACGCTTGCCACGACTGTCGGGGTATTCCGCATGGTGAACGACAAACATTGGGAGAGCGATGTCTTTATTGGCGGCGGCATCGGAATGGCATGCACCAATATAGTATATGCCACCCATCAGCATCGTTGGGGACGCAATGGCGTTTGTTTTTCGCCCATGTATGATGGCAAGAACAAGGGTGCCACAATGGCTTTTAGTTTTTAACATTAATCGAAGAACTTTTGGAAGGATTGAAATCAAGGTTATTTGCTCTCCAAAACAATAGTTTGATATTATCTTCACATTCTAAGGTATTTTATGACATTCAAGGCTCCAAATTTGTATTAAAAGGGCTTCATCCGAACTTGAATTTCATAAAAATAATTTCTTAAAATACTTTCGGGGTGCCTAAATACGCCAAAATGTCTGTTAAGCCTCATTCAGGCATGCTTATGTCAAGCAAAACAGTTATTGGATGCCATTCAGGCGCGCCTAAGTCCTATTTTATAGACGTTGAAGAGAAGTTAAGGCACGCCTAATGCTCTATAAATAATTGTTTGGCGATACTAAGGCATGCCTAACAGCCATCCAAGGCATGTTGAGTCTAAGTCAGGCACTCCTAAAAGCGATTTTATAAATATTTATAAAGTTGGCGGAGTTATTTTATAAGCCAGCCTTTCAGGCAAATATCCTTTGCAAAGTTTTCTATCTGATAAATCAGCCAAAGCGCAAAGTTTGATAAGAACTTTTTGCACATTAGCTTCTTGGAAGGAATTGATTTCCCTCCCTGATATTGTCTTTAGTTAATCTTGTGAATATGTTTTCAATTTTATGTAATTTTACATCCATAAAAATACCTGTAGAATTCATAACTAAACAAGATGGAAAATCTAAGCAAAATAGTAAAGAAATTAAGCGATAAAGAGTATCAGCATCTTCTGGAATTGGTTTCGGGAAACAAGAGGAATAAACCCTTCCATGTCTTGGAATATATTCGGACAGAGACTTTTGATGAAGAGTATTTGATTCAGAAATTAGACATCAATCAAAATGCTTATTACACCCTGAAATCAAGGCTTTTGGATAAAGTGGCGATTGCCCTTGCCCATAAACCGATCAATGCTATTAAAGAAAAAGTTGCAAATGTGAGTGTCTCCATTTTTCAGGATGACAGATCCCTTACCATTAAATATTTAAAGGATCTCGAAAAGGAATTATTGGAATATGATTTATCAAATGAATTGATAGTTGTATATAAGGCATTGGCAAGGCACTATCTTTACGAACCGGAAGAATATGAAAAATATGACTTGCTTTATAACAAACATGTTGCCTACTCATTAGCGATGGAAAAAGCGGAAGATTTGTTGCTGATGTTTATCCGCAATGTTGGAAATTTCAGGCTTTCAAGAACCCAGGAAGATTTTGAAAAGATACTAAGAATCAGAAGGGAAATGTATAACATAACCGAGATGTTTACCTCCCATCGTTTGTTCGTTCTGAATAATATTATAAGCATCTATTACCAATGTCTTTTCTCTGGAAACACTGCTGAACTGAAAGACAAGGAAATGGAAATCGAGGGTATCTTGAAGGAGTTCGAAACAATCTTTAATAAATACCATCTGGATGCTTTTTATCAGAACCGAAAACCATTGATTGACCTGATGTTTGTGCTCTATTATTACTCTATCGGAAGTATTGCAAGGGGTAATGTTTATTATAAATCGGTTAAGGCTCAATTGCCTGAAATCATAGGCAAACATTCTTATACTTTTTATATAGTTATGCTGTTAAGATCCAAATTGGAAAAGTATTATTTTGATGGAAACCTAGAAGACCTGAAAGATGTGAACTCCCTTCTGGAATCAGATTTTGAGATTGATGAAATAGAAATTTATCATCGTGTAAGATATAGTTTATTTTTGTCTTACATTAAGTTTTTTGAAAAAGATTACCATAGTGTAGAAAAGATTGTCAAAGAACTGAAAATACAATTGACAAATCGTCAATTCATGCAAGGCTGCCTCGAATGTCAATTGCTTTTATGTTTAATTTATTCTCTTCTTGGCGATGAAGAAAAACGAAAAAAAGCAATAGGAAGCCTCGAACGTCAATTGGACTTGGATAAACCTGAAAATAAAAATATTTATCTATTTATAAAATTCCTCAAACACATTACGAAGCACGGTGATTATGAGAGAAGATTAAAAAGCAGCAAGGAAATTTATGAAGAATATTGCAAAATTAATCATGGCATAAATGAAGTCCTAAAATACATAAAGATTGATGAGGATATGATGCTGCAATTAGCCGGTCAAGGCAGCAAAAAGGCTTCACATTAAATCAAAAAAGAAGCCACGCATATCACGAAATGAAATTTATATTCGTGATATGTGTGGCTTTTGTTTCTTCTTCTTATTTCTGAATCTGACTAAACTTATAAAGGTTCATCAAGGGTTTCTTGGCGTGAATTTTTATCTTGCCAAGAATGCAAATATTTTTACCTTCTAAGGTGTGCAAATCATAAGGAGATTTCTTTCTTAATTCATCCGAAATAAAGACACTGAAGTTCTCATTGGGACTTCTGTCTCCAAATTCAAGATAGACAGAATAAGTTTCGTTTTTCCTTACGAAATGTACTTCCTTAACCACACCGCAAACAGTTATGCTGTCATTAATATGCTTTGCAGCGTCTTCAGGGGCAAGGGTTTGAGCATCACTTATAATTGTTGAGAAAACAATGGTAATAATAATTGAAAATAAAATAGCTTTCATATTTAATAATTATATATAGTTTAATCTACTTTAGCTTTTCGTTTTTGATAAGTCTTTTTCTTTTTAAAATCAGGTTTTATATCCGGGGTTTTATCCCACACCACCAGACCTTTACCTTCTTTAATAATTTTTCCTTCCTTTTGATACTCAATCCTTATCTGATCAATGATTCCATTGATGAAAGTATTGCTGCTTCGGGTACTATATTCCTTAGCAATTTCTAATACTTCATTGATAGTTACTTTTTCCGGTATCTCTGAGAAGTGAAGCATCTCAGCAATGGACATTTTCATTAATATTACGTCCATCAAAGCAATCCTGTCAACATCCCAATTTGTAGTAGTTTTAGAAATTCTGGCTTCAAATTCTTTATCATTAATTATTGTTACACGAAGCAATTCAAGCATGAATTCTCTATCCTCATCTTCCTTATACAACGGCATTAGTGGAATCTTTCCCATATCCATTTTGAAAGAGTTTATCGTCCTGCAAACCATTGTTTGAACGAGCTTATTATCATCTTCCCAATAGAAACATTTTTCTTCCATAATACTTTGAAATAATTCGGAAGGATACAAAACTTCCTTCAAAAGAATCCCAATCAATTCCTTATCATCTTCAAAACTTCCTTTAGACTTTCTGCAATAAGAAATAAACTGCCTGGATTCTTTTATTTCACTAAATAGAGAAATGATATTATCACGTTCAGGCTGCCAGGTAAGCATCCTTTTCCTGGTCATTTCTTCAAAAGATTTATCAGTAATAATATTTTGAATTGCGGCATTAAAAAAGAAGCGGGTATTCACCTCCGGAGCCATGAAAACCTTGATATGTTTTTCCACCTTATCCTCCGCTCTGATCCTTGATATATCTGCCAGTTCGGCTAATAAAAGAAAGATCAGCAGGTAGCTGTCATAAAACTTTTCAACGCTCTTGATTAATTCCTTCTCACATTGCTTTGAATCCTTATCTTCGGTAAGGAAATATGCAAATAAAGCCTGCATGACTTTGATTCGTAAATGTCTTCGGCTTATCATCTTTTGTTTATTATTAAGAACGTTTAATTATTTTGTTTTGAGTAAAAAATAGGGACATTTCTCCCTTAACAGAAAGCAATTATTTTACTTTCATGGCATCAGTTATTCTCTTTTCAGCAATAGCTTTTGCAGCAATGATGGTAGGTTTGTTTTCTGCCGCCGACTTCTTCAAAATCTCTAATGTCAGATCATATATTTTCTGTGTCGCCTGCATCGCCTTCTCGCGGTTATAACCATGTAATTCCGAATAAACATTTATCAATCCGCCTGCATTAATCAGGAAGTCTGGAGCATAAATAATCCCTTTGTCCATCACCATCTTTCCATGATCCAATTCATTGGCAAGTTGATTATTTGCAGAGCCTGCGATGACACTGCATTTCAGACGGTTCAAAGTATCAGTATTGACAGTTCCGCCTAATGCGCATGGTGCATAAATATCCATATCAAGATCATAAATTCCATCCAGAGAAACAATTTGTGAACCGAATCTTTGAGCCACATGATTCAATTGTCCTTCGTGAATATCAGAGATATAAATCTTTGCATTTTCCTTATGCAAAAGCTCAACAAGATATTCGCCCACATGCCCAACGCCTTGCACAGCAATCGTTTTGCCACTCAAGGAATCATTACCCCATTTCTGTTTTGCAGCAGCTTTCATGCCCATATAAACTCCATAAGCAGTTACCGGAGAAGGGTCTCCACTGCCTCCGGTAGCTTCCGGCAAGCCAGACACAAACTTGGTTTCTTTATTCACAAAAACCATGTCATTGACATTGGTTCCGACATCTTCGGCGGTGATATATTTACCTCCCAAAGAATCAACAAACTGACCATACCGACGAAACAAAGGCTCTGATTTATCCTTCTGCGAATCGCCGATAATCACTGCCTTTCCGCCTCCAAGATTCAACCCTGAAATAGCAGCTTTGAATGTCATTCCACGAGACAGACGCAGGACATCTTTCAAGGCATCAGCCTCC
>JABDAW010000013.1 GCA_013288905.1 Bacteroidota bacterium
TTCACAGTAATTACCAAATACAAAGTAACAGGCAATAATGTGACTACTTATGGATTCCAGGAAACAGATATTCATAATGTCATTTATTTAACCGGACAATCACAAACATTGAGCGAAGAACCTGATACTATTGAAGAGGCAAGTATTTTATCCGATCCATTAAGACCAAAAGAATTATATTGGTGTGTGGCAGCAGATGGATATTTTTATTTTTATGATATTCGGGTTCAAAATGCGAGTACCATAGATGATGCTGTTTCTCATGACCCTTGTGTAAAATTAATATCAGCAAATATTGTTTCAGAGATTGGGGCAGGTAGCGGGGAGAGAGTTTTTCCTTACGAATATCGGGTTCCATCCTATCCAGATTCTATTCTCATCAGGGTACCTCATGGTTATAAAAGAGACAATACCTATTCTGAATTAAGGTATCATTATTATCATTTCCCGGATACTTATCCTGATCCAAGTTTTGTTAGTTACCAGGAAATACCGGATACGCTGATATTTCATTATATCAATCAAGATAGCGATTCAGTTTTTTATTTTCTTCCTAAATATTATGATACCTTGAGATATGCTCCAAATGGTAATTATATTCATTATACTGACAGTATCCCTATGGCGAATGAGCTTTTAGATTATTATGTATATATCTATATTTCACCTGCTTCATGTTCTATTGTCCCTGATACTATTTATTCATACAATAATGTCCTTGATACGTTTATTTTCGATCATGATACTACAATTTTACCAACATTCTTTTTTGGCAGCATGTTTCCTTTTATCAATGATTCAGGAATTATCTTTAATGCACCGATAATTCATGGGCCATATATTGTTTTGACGGTTCCAAATAAAGAAATTGAATTTCAAAATACTTCTCCTTTGCCTTATATCACGAGTGATGAAGTCTGCTGGAATTTTTATATAAATGACCCTTCTACTTTGATTCCTCTCGAATATTTGTGGGCTTATGTAGAACCCAATGCTCACTTTACCTTAGAAACAGCATATATTAATGCAACTCCATTATTTATTGATACAAATGGTATCATTCATCTGGCAAGCTATTTGGCTGCAAGTGGAACTGATTATTTTAGAATTTGCTGCCACTATTCCTGTGGTGATGCTGATTCTACCTACAGTATGATGCTGAATTATGGATGGAATTGCAGTAATTACCCTGATTCTATTTCCTCTCCAAATATTTGTAATGATACAGCAATAATATTCTCTGCACGACAAGAAATAGCTACTTTTCAAACCTACTTCATTCAGCCAGATACTATAACAAATTGTGATATTGTACCATTCCAATTAGTTGTAAAAGCACAGGAAGGTTTTTTATATGACTTTACATCAGAAGTAATTCTTCCCCCAGGTTTATCTTACTATTCCGGCAGTGGTGTTTTAGTTTATTCTGACACTACTTTGTCTACAGTTGGACCACATATAAGCGGAGATACTTTGCGTTGGAATCTGGATAGTACAAATTCGGTTTTGCATACTTCCGGTTTAGGACTTGGAGATAGTTTGATTTTATTATTTAATGTGCAGGCAAGCTGTGGATTTAATGGAAACAGTTCACTAAATGCTATTGTTACAGGAGTGCCGTTTTGTGGCCTTCTGTTTATTGATTCCACCCATACTTTACATGGATTTACTGTATTACCCTGTCCTATCCTCCTCACCTCCATTTCCGCCACCCCCATTCTCTGCTATGGAGAAACAAGCACCATCATAGCATCAGCTACAGGAGGAACCACACCCTATTCCTACTTATGGAATACCTCGCAAACCACTGATACTATCATAGGTTTGCCACTCTTCAACTATGTAGTTACAATGACTGATAGCGGAAGTTGTAATTCAGGCAGCGCAAGTGTTACTGTTACACAACCTGCTGCGCCGCTTACCTGCACTCCCGACATTTCCCCGGACTGTATCCCTATCGGTGGACCACCTATTGGTAAAATTATTCTTACACCATCGGGCGGAACTCCTGGCTATACATATAGTTGGTCACCTGTTACAAGTATCTTGGATTCTATAGACAATCTATACATGGGATATTATTTTGCTACTATAACTGATTCAAACGGATGTACATTAATATTAGATTCTATGTATGTACCAGGAGCTCCGCACGACAGCACTTGGGCTTCACATGATTCATGCAACCAGCCGATGCTTCATAATGGTGCTGTGTATGTTTTAGTAACAGGTGGTTCTCCCTCCTATACTTATGTTTGGAGTACAACACCGCCACAAACAACATCTTCTGCAACTGGTTTGTCAGCAGGTGTTTATATTATTACAGTCACAGATTCTGCGGGTTGCATAGCGAAGTCTAAAGTTTATGTAGATAGCTTAATTCAGGAGTGCGATTCACCATTAGTAACTTCTTATGACACTATTATTAATGGTGCTACCATTAATACTTTTGTTGCTTGGAGTTTCGGTAAAATTTTGATAACAGCCCCTATTATTATAGAGCCGGGGGGATCTTTATGGTTATATGGTGATACTTTATTAATGGGTCCTTCAGATATTATCATAGTTGAAAGGGGCGATTCTGTTCACAAAGGAGGTTTTCTATATCTATTAAACAGTACCATTACGAATTGGGGCAGTTGCATGTGGCCCGGCATAGATGTGCAAGGTTACGATAATCTCCCGCAAGATAGCATGCAAGGAGAATTTGCAATGGGTTATGTCAGTGGAGTTGAGAATGCTATAAATGCCGTCTATCTGGGCAATAGAGCTATTACTGATACCTCTGCACATCAATGGGCAGGCGGTATATTTCAAAGCAGTGTAGATGCATTCGGAGGAACTGTAAGTTATTTTAAAAACAATACAAGAGGAATCACGTACCCTTATCCTTATCCCCGCGATGCTTCCTATCCCTATACCAGTGTAGGTTATATGTATGCCAATAATTTTATTTCTGATCGAGATCTATACGACCCCTGCTACACCCGCCCTCTATGGTTTGTCAATATCAAAAATACGAATGACGTACGACTATTTCAAAACTCTTTTCAGATTTATAAAGACAGTTTGAATTTCGATGTACAGGATACTACTTTTGGAATTGTGGATACCAACTCCATCTTTAATAACCCACTTAATGATGGTATAATTTATAATGTTTTCCAAAATGTAAACAAGGCTATTGATATAACATACACTATTCCTGAAACAACAGGAAATAATATATTCGGCGACACGATTCACTACAGTCAGGCGGGTATAAGAATCAAGGGTGGTGTTGGTAATATTATACGTGGAAATAGCATTACTGATAAACCCCTTTATACCTATTCGGGAAATAACTATGGAATCATTACAGATTCTTCTCAACAAATTTATGTTAGAGATAATATTATTGATAGTCTTGAATATGGCATTACTGTAAATAATTCTTTCGGCACTTTTAATAGCAGGATATGGAATAACACAGTTAGCAACTGCAGAGGATATGGAATCGGAACAGGTGGCAATAACTCTAACGGTTCACAAACACAGGGGCTAACTGTGTATTGTAATGAATTAGACACTAATACTATTGGCTGGAGCGCGTATGATAGCCCTCCCTTTACTTTCATATTGCCAGCACAAGGGATATGTTCAGGTAGTGCAGCTACAGACTATCCGCCAGGGAATATATTTAATCATACAGGACCCAATATGGATATTAATAATAATGGTTCTACCCTCATAGTTTATAATGTCGGTTTTAATAATTTCAGTTTTCTGCCGTATTCTCCTAATCCAACAGTAAATGTTACTGTTGTTAATTGTGGTTCAGATACTGTACACGGTGGTAATGCCTGTGAAAATTTTAATTCAGAAGCAAAATATGCACAACAAATTAAGGATAGTTTATTTAATACTAATTCTTGGCTTGGTAATGCATATCCAAATCCATTCAATAATTTTACAGAGATTCCTTATTTTATTCCTTCGAATTGCACGAAAGCGGAGATTGATATTTTCGATGCCTTAGGAAATAAATTAGGGGACTTTCCATTAACTGTAAAAGGCGTTCAGACTACATTAAAAATAAGTTCAGAAACTTATTCAGAAGGTTTTTACTTTTGCACAATGGTAGTTGACAATGGAATAATTGGCTGGAAGAAGCTGGTTATTATTAAATAATTTGTAACTTTGCAATTATAAAAGCATAAAGAAATGAAAAAAGTATCACTAATATTATATGTTATCGGTCTGTTAGTTACAAACTGCTTTTCCCAAGGTTCTCCACAAAACTGGAATTGGTATTTTGGTGACAGTGCAGCAATAAATTTTAGCTCTGGGTCTCCGGTTGCTGTTTCAGGAAGTAAAATACTTCAATTAGAAGGATGTGCAACGATTTCAGATACTTCAGGTAATTTATTATTCTATACGGATGGTATTAGTGTTTGGAATAAAAACAATATTGTTATGTCGCACGGTACTGGGCTTTATGGGCAATATTCGACTACACAATCGGCTTTAATTGTTCCAAAGCCTGATAGTTCAGCTATATATTATATTTTCACTGCTGATGTTCAATCACATCCTCATGGGATAAATTATTCCGAAGTTGATATGACACTAAATGGTGACTTAGGAGATATAACTGTCAAAAATGTTCAATTGGTTACTCCTGCTTGCGAAAAGCTGTGTGTTGTCAAACATTGCAACGGAATTGACTATTGGATGATTGCTCATGGATTTCTTGATAGTTCTTACTATTCTTATCAAGTTACATCTGCTGGTGTTTTAGCCCCTGTTATATCAAATATTGGACTTTATATTGATACAACTGATTATTCCATAAATACGACAGGTTATCTTAAGGCTTCGCCAAATGGAAGAAAAATTGCTGCTGCCATTGCTTTTGAATACCATGCTCTTGTCCAATTATTTGATTTTGATAATTCATCAGGAATTCTTTCCAATTGTATTTCGATTACAAATATGGGGGACGATGCTTACGGGATTTCATTTTCCCCTGACAATACCAAACTTTATACTGGAAATACTATCTTATGTCAATATGACATTTCTTCAAATAACCAAACTGCAATAAGTGCATCTCAATATGTGATTGATAGTACCTACTTCGGATGGGCTATGCAATTAGGTCCTGATAATAAACTATATTTGACCCAGGCTCAAACACATTATCTTGATGTCATTAATAATCCTAATGTATCAGGTGCAGGATGCAATTATGTAATGGATGCTGTTGATTTGGGCACAGGTGTTTGTGAGGCAGGGCTTCCAAATTTCATTGATGCATATAATCCATTGCCTCCAGCTCCTCCTGTAAGTGCGTTTAGAATAGATACTTTAAGCGGTTGCAAGCCGCTTACTATTCATCTTACAAATAACAGCATACGTGCTACTTCTTATCTTTGGATTTTTAGCGATGGAGGTACGGATACAGCGGTAAATCCTACACATGTTTATAATACTTCCGGTTTAGATTCTATTACTTTGATTGCATATTATACTACCCCTTGTGGAGTGTTTTCTGATACTTCTATTCAGTCTTTTTATTTCAATGTTTTCGACCCTCCAACACAACCCGTAATTACTTTGAGTAACGATACCTTGTATTCAAGTTCCTTGATAGATAACCAGTGGTTTCTGAATGATACATTACTTTCAGGGGATACCAATTCTTATTATGTTCCTTCTATCAATGGAAACTATACTGTTGAGGTTATGGATTCTAATGGGTGTACTTCTACTTCGACTATTTATCTTCTTAATACTGGTATTAATGAGATATTTTACCCTTCAAGTCATACTTTCATTTATCCTAATCCTAATGATGGTAGTTTTACATTAAATTCTGACCTTCCAAGTTCACTATTCCAAATAAAAGATGTGTTTGGCAGAGTAGTTTATTCTCTTAATGTTAAAGGAATACAAGCTATTGATGTTTCTACTTTGGCTAAGGGAATTTATTATTGGGAGGTAGTTTCTGTCCCGATTGAATCTGGAGGTATAAGTGGTATGGGAAAATTAGCAATTATGAAATAGGAATTTAAAATTTATTTGAGTCTTATATTCTCAATAGAAAATGAGTTTTGCCCTACTCTTCAAGTTCTAATCTCACATCTTCAAAGCCTTTGCGCATATCTTCAAAGGCTTCTCACGTATCTTCAAAGCCCTCGAAGATGTCTTCAAAGCCTTCACTCATGTCTTCAAAGCCTTTGAAGATGTCTTCGAAGCCTTCGCTCATGTCTTCAAAGCCCTTGATGATGTCTTCAAAGCCTTTGATGATGTCTTCAAAGCCTTTGCAGATGTCTTCAAAGCCTTTGATGATGTCTTCAAAGCCTTTGCAGATGTCTGCAAAGGCATTTGTTAGATGGTTTTTTCCTTGTTTTAAGTGTAAAATCTCATTTAGAACCTTAAAGTAAAGGGAAACCGGCCTGTTAATAATGATTTTTGTTTGATGAAGGATTACAAATCCTTCATATCGCTTCGCCTCCGCAGTCTTCTGGAGATACTCTGATTTTAGCTGATACCATTACCACAGATGTACAGTTCATAGGATACGATTATCCTGTTGTCATTGTAGCCGGAACCATTGTTATAGCCCCTGGTGGCTCTTTGCTAATCGGCGGAAGTTCTTCCAGTTATATCGTGGTGAAATTCGCTCCTGATGCAAAAATAATTATAGAGCGCGGCAATGGCACATTGAGAGGAGGATTTCTTGAAATAAAATGTGCCCACCTTACAGGCTGGGGCGATTGTTCATGGGAAGGGATAGACATACACGGATATGATACATCCTTACAGAATACAAGCTACCTCTATCAAGGTGTTTGCAAGTATTCGCAATCCATCATTGAAAATGCCCGAAGTGCCTTTTACATGGGCAACAGAGATGCTCCCGCTGATTCACAACATTTATGGACAGGTGGCATCGTTCAGGGTGATTATAATCTTGGAATATATTACACCTATTTTAATAATAACACCATGAGTTTTACTTTCCCTGCACCTTATCCGCATCCAAGTGCAAGTTATATAAGCCGAAGTGTTTTTATCTCTGATAAGAACTTGAACGATCCATGCTATACCCGTCCGTTATGGTTCATCAAAGTAGATTCAACAAATGGATTGAAGACAGATCTTAATACTTTTGGCATCTTTAATGATAGCACACATGTAGATTACAATATACAGGATAGCACTTATGGAATTCAATTGATAGGCTCACGCTCAACGACCATCACCAACAGTTATTTTGAAAATGTGAACAAAGGCATTGATGTTTCATTTGCAGGATACTCTGCGCTTAGTCCTAATAATGTATATATTTATGGTAATACAATCTATAACAGTCAAACAGCTATCAGAATAGCTGATGGGTATGCTGACACAGTTCGTAATAATTTTATTGCTTTTCCTCCGCGTTATGCCTATTCAGGAGATAATAATGGAATCATCACTGATTCCACCCAACAAATTTATATAAGAGATAATATTGTAGATAGCTTGCGGTATGGAATAACTGTTAATAACTGCGATAGTGTTTATAACAGCCGTATTTGGAATAACACTGTTAGCAATTGTAAAAATGGAATTAACACAGGTGGCAAATGTGGAGATACACTCATAACAGGGCTTACGGTTTATTGTAACCAGTTAAATAATAATGGTACTGGTTGGAATGCTTATGATGATATTAATAATTTTAGAATACCGCCACAAGGAAAATGTGTAGATACAGCGGCCGTGGACTTTCCTCCTGGTAATTCTTTCAGTGGAAATACCAGTTATGATATTAGTAATTCTTCTCTTGCTTATACGATAATTTATTATCTTGATCAACATGATTATTCTCTTGTTAATAATTTTTATCCTCAAACAGCTGGATTGATTTTTATTGATGATTGTCCTACTGTAGGAATGCCGACAGGAACTATGTATTGTGATACTTTAGAACCTGAAAAATATGCACAACAAATTAAAGATAGCTCAAATAAAACTACTCCTTATCTTGGTAACATCTATCCCAATCCGTTTAGTTATTTTACAAATGTTCCTTATTTCCTGCCACTAAATTGTCAAGATGCAGAAATTGATATTTTTGATATCCTTGGGAATAAAATAGATGTTTATCCATTAAGCATAACGGGAATTAATTCTATTTTAAAGGTCAGTTCTGAAGATTATAGTGGAGGAGTTTATTTCTGTATTTTGAAAGTTGAGAATAGAATAGAAGGATGGAAAAAGATGGTTATTATAAAATAATCCGTAATTTTGCAATTCTAAACGCATATATAAATGAAAAGGATAATCTGGATTTTCACCGTTTACTGTTCACTATTCACTATTAGTTGCCTTGCACAACCTGCACCTCAAAACTGGAACTGGTATTTTGGTGATAGCGCGGCGATAAATTTTAGTTCAGGAACTCCAGTTGCAGTTTCAGGCAGTCAAATGAATATATTGGAGGGATGCGCCACAATTTCTGATGCATCTGGGAACTTATTATTTTATACTAATGGAATAAAGGTATGGAATAAATACAATAGTGTTATGCCTAATGGAACTGGACTTTTTGGGAATGGAACTACAACCCAATCTGCGTTAATTGTGCAGAAACCAGATAGCTCAAATATCTATTATATTTATACTGCGGATGCAGAAGGTTGGCCTAATGGAATAAATTATTCTGAAGTAGATATGACTCTTAATGGAGGATTAGGAGATGTTACTATCAAAAATATTCAATTGGTTGCTCCTTCATGCGAGAAACTTTGCGCCATCAAGCATTGTAATGGTACAGATTATTGGGTAATTGCTCACGGCTATCAGGATAGTTTTTTTTATACTTATCAAATAACTCCCTCAGGTGTTTCAGTACCTGTAATATCAAATATTGGATTTAATATTATAATTCCTGATAATACAATTGGTTACCTGAAAGCATCTCCAAATGGAAGAAAAATTGCTGCTGCAATTTCGCCACAATCTATTGTCCAACTTTTCGATTTCGATAATTCTTCAGGAATTCTTTCTAATTGTATTACAATTTCTACTTTTTATAGTGGGACTTATGGAGTATCTTTTTCTCCTGACAATACTAAACTTTATGTTGTATGTAATACTACAGGACTTTTTCAATATGATATTTCTTCAAATGACTCTGCAACGATTAATGCCTCTCAATATCAGGTTGCAAATCAAATTACTAATTTTGGTGCTATCCAATTAGGTACTGATAATAAATTATATGTTAACAAACATAATTTACATTATCTGGATGTTGTAAATAATCCAAATATATCTGGTGCAGGATGTAATTATGATTCAAATGCTGTTTATTTGGGTGCAGGTAGTTGTGAGGCCGGTCTTCCAAATTTTATAGATGCTTATAATCCTTTGCCACCAGCACCTCCTGTAAGTGCTTTTGTTGTTGATACCTTGAGCGGCTGCAAGCCTCTTACTATTCATCTCACAAATAACAGCATTCGTGCTACTTCTTATCTTTGGATTTTTAGCGATGGAGGTACTGATACTGTGGTTAATCCAACTCATACATATTATCAATCTGGTTTAGATTCTATTACCTTGATAGCTTATTATACAACTCCTTGTGGGGTGTTTTCTGATACTTCCATTCAGAGTTTTTACTTCAATGTTTATGATCCACCACAGCCGCCAATTATTACTAAAAGCGGGGATACCTTGTATTCAAGTTTTTTGTTAGGTAATCAATGGTTTCTGAATGATACTTTACTTTTAGGAGATACAAATTCTTATTATGTTCCTTCCCAAAATGGTAACTATACAGTTGAGGTTACTGATTCAAATGGGTGTAGTTCTACTTCTACGGTTTATCATCTTAATACAGGTATTTCTCATATCCCGAATTACTCGGGACTTTCAGCTTTTATTTATCCCAATCCAAATGATGGGAGCTTTACATTGCATTATAGCTTGCCTTCTTATGGGACTTTCTTTATAAAGGATGTAACAGGGAGGGAGGTTTATTCTATTAATGTTTCAGGCACAGAAAGAACTCAATCTATTGATGTTTCTACTTTAGCAAAAGGGATTTATTATTGGGAGATAGTTTCTGCAAATGGAATTGAAGGAAAAGGGAAACTGGCAATTATTAAATAAGAATTCAAAAGGTTTTAGGTCTTATAATTCCAAATGGATAATGAGTTTTGCTCTATTTTTCAAGTTCTAATCTCACATCTTCAAAGCCTTTGCGCATATCTTCAAAGGCTTCGCTCATATCTTCAAAGCCCTCGAAGATGTCTTCAAAGGCTTCGCTCATGTCTTCAAAAGGTTCGCTCATATCTTCAAAGCCCTCGAAGATGTCTTCAAAGGCTTCGCTCATGTCTTCAAAGCCCTTGATGATGTCTTCAAAGCCTTTGCAGATGTCTTCAAAGCCTTTGATGATGTCTTCAAAGCCTTTGCAGATGTCTGCAAAAGCATTTGTTAGATGGTTTTTTCCTTGTTTTAAGTGTAAAATCACTTTTAGAACCTTAAAGTAAAGGGATACCTGCCTGTTAATAATGATTTTTGTTTGATGAAGGATTACAAATCCTTCATATCGCTTCGCCTATTGCCCCTGAAAATTCTTTTCTTTGCACCCGATATGGCAGGAAACAGTTTCGGAGTTTTATTCAGGATTACCACTTTTGGGGAATCGCATGGCAAAATGATAGGTGTCGTTATTGATGGCGTGCCTTCGGGGATGGCTGTTGATGAAGCCTTCATTCAAAAGGAATTAGACCGCCGCAAGCCCGGACAATCCGACATTACTTCCCAAAGAAAAGAAGCGGACACTTTCGAGATTGTCACCGGTATTTTTGAACATAAAACCACGGGTGCGCCCTTGACCATCCTCATCTCCAATCAAAACTACAAACCCTCGGATTATAACCATCTGAAATACACATTTCGCCCCTCTCATGCCGATTATACCTACTTTAAAAAGTACCCCCATCGTGATTATCGCGGAGGAGGAAGGGCTTCCGCAAGAGAGACTGCGGCTCGTGTCGCTGCGGGTGCCATTGCCAAGATGATTCTTATGCAGATGGACATCAAGATTATTGCTTATGTATCCCAGGTTGGAGATATTGTTTTGAATACACCATATCAGGAACTTAACTTTAATGAAATTGAAGAAAACATAGTCCGTTGCCCTGATTCAATAATTGCTTGTTTAATGATATTAAGGATTAAGGAAGTGAAGAAAGAAGGTGATACCATAGGCGGTGTCGTTTCCTGCGTCATTCAAGGGGTTCCGGCAGGATGGGGCGAGCCTGTCTTCGATAAACTTCATGCTGATCTTGCCAAGGCAATGATGAATATCAATGCAGCCAAAGGTTTTGAATATGGCTCCGGCTTTGAGGGCGTGAAGATGAAGGGTTCCGAACACAATGACTTGTTTATTTCCAAAGACGATAAGATTAAAACTGCTACGAATAACTCTGGCGGTATTCAAGGCGGCATTTCTAATGGGGAAGACATATATTTCCGCGTCGCATTCAAGCCTGTTGCCACCATTATGAAGCCTCAAATGAGTGTGAACGATAAGGGGGAGGCTGTGGAATTAAAAGGTAAGGGAAGGCACGACCCATGTGTGGTTCCGCGTGCTGTTCCCATAGTCGAAGCAATGGCTGCAATAGTTTTGGCAGATCATTATTTAAGGTATAAGGCAATAAAGGAATAAGGTATAAAGGTATAAGAAAATAAAGGAATAGAGGTATAATTACAAAGGTTTACTAATAAATATTCGCTATTATGAATTTAAGTACGAGAATCAAGATTCATCAAATTTTTAAGAACAATTTCGTTTCTTCAATTACATTATATTCATTTGTACCAATATACCTCTATACCTCTATACCTTTATACCCTATTTCCTTATACCCTATTCCTTTATTCCCCCTTAACCCATGAGCAATAAGAACAAAAAGAATGACGGCATGGTTTATTCCACCAACCCCGACTTCAATTTTCAGAACCAAAACTCCAATTCCTTGAATACCTTACCTCCTTCCCAACAAGATTTAAGGATATGGTTAGAAACCAAACATCGCGGTGGCAAAGCAGTCACGGTCATCAAAGGTTTCATTGGCAAAGAAGAAGATTTGAACACTCTCTCCAAGAAAATCAAAGCCTCCTGCGGCACCGGCGGCACAGCAAAAGACGGCGAGATATTAATACAAGGAGACTTCCGCGACAGAATCGTAACCCTTTTAATTAAAGAAGGCTACAAGGCTAAGAAAGCAGGCGGTTAAATACTGGTTTTTGTATCCTCCTTTTTGGAATGATACACATCCAATGAAACAAGGATAGCGAGGAAGCCCCAGAAGGGCACCGAGAGCTTGTCAGTATCAAGGAAATCATTCATGATACCATGCACAAAGTAGGTGATCAGCCCCAATAACAGCCCAAGAGTAAGTATCCTAATCTCCTTATCCTTCGCCCTAATGTAAAGCCTCGAACTTCGATAAATAACCGCAATAACAATCAGGATAAATGACAAAGAGCCTATCAATCCAGAGTCTGCCAATGGCTGCAAATACTCACTGTGCGCATTACCTTTGTCGCCGGCATTGGTGCTTATAATTGTTTTCTCTCTGGAATGCTGGAAAGGTGCATATTTAAAGGAATAAGTACCCGGTCCCCATCCTAATATCGGCTTCACTTTAAACATCCTTATGGCACAATTCCAACGATTAATCCGTTCAACATTAGATGCGTCTGTAGATATATTTGAAATGGATTCGACATGCTTGGAAATATCAGTGGAAGAGTCCTGATGGTTCTTCTCAAGACGCATCATTATCTTACTCTCAAAAACAAAGAATAGAATTATTGCCATACCCATACCGGTTAAAATGACAGACATCTTTATTCGGAATAAAAAGATAAAATAAACAACCAATGCCACAGAAATCCCTATCCATGCGGCTCTCGTATAAGAAAGAAATAGCGCTACAGCGAATAAACTTGTGATAAGAAAAGCGATGATTCGAGTAATGGCTGTATATTTCTTATCGAATATAAACCCGATAAAAACAGGGAGGAACAAACATATAACAGCAGCATAAGCCGTGTGGTCATTATAGAAAGGACTCATCACCCAGATAGCTGATTTCTCACTGAATTGGAACTGATGATGTCTGAAAATAGTGTAACCAATAATGAGAACTAAAGAACTTACATAGAGCCAGATAAATTTCTTAATGTTCTTGTAATTCATAAATAGTTGCGTACCCAAAAAGTAGAAAGAAGTAACAAACCATAGGCGTGACAGAAAAGCTTTGAAGGATACAATCGGCATAGTGCTGCTGATGCAAGTGATAAACATCCATATCAGATTTATGATAAGGAAAATAGTTACAGGGTGATAAAGAATCCTTTTGTCGAATGATCTTTCATAAATCAGTTTGGCAAAGAAAATTAGCATTAATCCAAACATAAGTGGCTCGACAGGAAGGCTCAATCCAACATTGAATTCAGGGTTTCTAAGATTGATGGCAAGAGGAGTAAAAAACACTATAATCAGCATCAATATATCAATATGATATATGGCTAAGACGATGATTAATAAAGCTCCGGGAATTAAAGGAAACCAGAAGAATTCATTCGCAATAAATACAACATTCAATATGATGAATAACGCACTGATTCCGTACAGCCAACGAAGTTTTAAGGTCTGAATCATTCTTCTTTCAATGAGGAATTACGAGTTAAGTGTCTTAGGACGGTCTAACAGACTTATGACCAAATAAGTTAATATCAAGGAGGACAATGTTGAGATTAAAACTATCAACCACCGAATAGGATATGTTTTTTTATCGGCAGGATAAGGTTTCGTAATAATGTTGGAATAGGTCAGTATCTTTTCAACATCCTTGACAGCATTTTCATATTGATTTTTAATGTCATTATATGAACCCCTCACTCTCCATAAATGCTCATTGATAGCAACGAATTCACCGCCATATTCTTCCAGGTTTTTAATCATTGCTCTTGCCTCCGACAATGCTTGTGAATTACCCGTCTTTGAAAGCATCTCATAATATTCTCTAGTCAATTCTTTTGATTGAAGATCATAGCTGATGATGCCATGATTGACTCTTAAGCCTTTCACAACTTCCTCCATCGAATCCATTTCCTGCTTCTTTTTATCCAGTTGACCTTTGATAATTTTCACTAACTCTTCTGACTTTTCCCTTTGAAGGTTCTTTGCCTTCTTATTCATCAGATCAATAATCGTATCAACCATTAAAGAAGCCTGAAAAGGGTCTTTATCCAAAACACTTATCTCCACAGATTGGAATTCCTGCCTTGAAAAAGTAACATTGTCATTATAGGTATCTATCAAGTGGGACAACCAATATTTATCCTTCGTGGAGTCAATTTCATAATCCTTCATCAGATTAAATTTATTAAACATATTTCTGGAAATATCATCCGATTGAAGCACTTGAATCATCTGCTCTGTGGGGCTTTCGCCTGCATAAGGAATAATATTGGAAGGATATAATATTGCAAAAGACTTATATTTTGGAATAATAAAAGATGGTCCTGAAAATATCGCTGAAATAACTAATGCAATACCTCCGATAATGATAAAGTGAACCTTCCATTTATTAAGTATTTGCAATATATTCGACACGTTCATTTTTTGTTCCATGAGTACAATTTTGAAGAATTAAGAACGCTTAAATTGAGCATAGCTTTCGATACCGATAAGCACCATTACACTAAGGAATAATGCTGAAAGGCTCGAAAATAAAACAATCAACCATCGGATGGGATAAGATTTCTTCTCTGCTTTTATTGCCTTATTAACAACAAATTTATTAGACAAACTTTCATTAAGATCAACTTTAGCCTTTGAATATTTCTCTCTCAAGTCTGCTAGAGCTTTCCGTTGCCAGCCCATCTCCTGCGCCATTGAAATATTAGCACCTCCATACTTTGCAAAGTTATCAAGAGATGCTTTCATTGATTTCATCTTTGCTTCAGCACCTTTTATTCGAGCCTTTGTTGCTATTACCAAGGTATCATCTTCCTTGCGATATTTCTCCAAAATAGGAAGACTTGCAGTTTCATTCTCATATATCGAGGCGGCTTTGGTATATTCCTCGTTATACATTGCAGATTGAGATTCATAATCAAAAATCCCTTTCGAGCGAAGGAATTGCATAGTGTCTTCAATTTCCTGCATCCTTTTTAATTTATCATGATAAGCAGCCTCAATAATATTATATGCCTGCCAGGCACGTTCATGCTGAATCTTTGTTTTCATCGAATCTACCAAATCTGAAATGGTATTAGCCATATTGGCAGCCAGTTGAGGGTCCTCATCCATAACCTCTATCTTCACCGACATAAATTCTGTCCTGTCAAATGACACATTTGATTCAAATTCTTTCCTGACTTTTGTTTGAGGATAATCAGAATTCGGATCAATCCGATAATGATTCATCAGGTCAAATTGGGTAATTACGCGGTCTCTGATTTCATCCGAATTTAGGATTTGCAACAATTGCTCGGCTTGTTCCTCCTTTCCGAATTTCAAAACATCCTGCTCCTCATCTCCGGCTTCAAGCAATGCCTTTGAAATAGAATTGGTACTGGAAGGAAAAAGAATCACTGAAGATTTAAACTTAGGCTTAATAAATGCCGGACCGGAAAAAATTGTAGCTGCAATAGCTGCCACAGCTACAATTATCAGAAGATGCCACTTCCATTTAGTAATAAAAATAAAAAGGTTGGAGGCATCCATATAATTCGCTCTTCTTGGAATGTTTTGGTTTTCGTTCATCAATGTATATATTTTTTTAAGGAGGGCAAAAGTATGAAATACTTTAGAATATCCGGTTCTGGGTAATATTATCCATAACATCCCTTTAACCCAAATTAAACAATAGCAAGTTTAAGTGAATACATAGAAAATAGCTCATAATTCAACAGGAGCAAAGGGTTTCACAGCTTATTTTTTTTCCATTTTTTCTCCAATAATAATTCAAATGCTTAATTTGGGTTTAAGAGACCATTGTCGAAAGATGATGGTTCCCTTTTTTTATGAAATCAAATTTGATAACAAAAAATCAATCAAAAGCTGGATAAAGTCCATAGTGTACCTTATTAAAACCAAATTGTCCATTATTACGATCAGAAGGGCTCTTGTTACTATAGGAATGTCCATTCTTACGATCAGAAGTTCTATTCTTACGATTAGAAGGGCACTTGTTATGATAGGAAGGTCTGTTCTTATGATTAGAAGGACTCTTGTTACGCTTCGAATGTCCTTTCTTACACTTCGAATGTCCTTTCTTACGCTTAGAAAGTCTCTTGTTACGATAAGAAGGGCTTTTGTGGAGACCAGAAGAGCCTTTCTGGTGAGAAAAATGTCTCCGACGGTCCGATTTCAGGTGTAAATTCGCAGAAACAGTGAACAGTGAATAGTGCAAAACCCGAGATACCGTTCACTATTCACTATTCACTGTTCACTGTTCACTGTTCACTATTCACTATTCACTATTCACTATTCACTATTCACTATTATTCCTATCTTTGCCCCTTGATAAATAAATAATAATATGCTAAAATCAATGACGGGGTATGGCAAGGCAGTTGCTGAATATAACGGTAAAACCTATACCATCGAAGTAAAATCTCTTAATTCTAAATTCTTAGACCTGTCTTTGAGGCTTCCAAATGGGCTGAAGGAACATGAGATAGAAGTTCGCACAGAAATCGGTAAATTGCTCGAACGAGGTAAGATTGATCTGTCCATTAATACTGATAATGGCTTTCATAAAAGCGTTGGAGTTAACAAGGATTTATTTAAAGCATATTATGAGGAATTGTCCGGTTTGAAGGATGAATTATGCTTTGAAGCAGGGGATATTTTAAGAACCATACTTACCATTCCTGATGTCTTGAGTTCACCGAAAAAAGAAATGAGTGAAGAGGAACTTAAATTCTTCAAAGCCGCTATTTATAAGGCTATTGATGACTGCAATAATTTTCGGATTCAGGAGGGAGAGCAGACTGCCAATGAGATTCGGTTGAGGGTTGATTCCATAAAATCATTGCTGACAGATGTTGAAAAATTCGATGCGCCACGAATTGAGAATGTCAAAAATAAATTAAAGGGAAGCCTCCTGGATATTATCTCTAAAAACAATCTTGACAACAACCGTTTTGAGCAGGAGCTGATATTTTATATTGAAAGAATGGATATGACAGAAGAGAAAATTCGCCTTTCTTCTCACCTCAATTATTTTCTTGAAACGATGAATGATAGTATGTCTCCGGGTAAGAAATTAGGTTTTATCTCCCAGGAGATGGGGCGCGAAATAAACACCCTCGGCTCTAAGGCTAATGATGCCGATATTCAGAAAATAGTCGTTCAGATGAAAGATGAACTGGAGAAAATAAAAGAACAGTTGAGTAACGTTTTATAAGGCATCATTTTGAATAATAAGATCATACTTTTTTGTGGTCCATCCGGTTCTGGCAAGACTACTATTTCACAATATCTTTTAAAGAATAACAGCAATCTCTGCTTCTCTGTATCCGTTACCACCCGAGAGATGCGGGCTAATGAAAAGGATGGAGAGGATTATTATTTCATTACCAAGGAAGAATTCCAAAGGAAGATGGCTAATGATGAATTCATCGAATGGGAAGAAGTCTATTCAGGAATATTTTATGGGACATTGAAGGATGAAGTGCAGCGAATATGGGCTATGAACAAGCATGCGATTTTTGATGTGGATGTCATGGGCGGATTGAATATTAAGAAACAATTTGGAGATAAAGCGTTGTCGGTTTGCGTGATGCCTCCTTCGATTGAAATATTAAGAGAACGATTGATAGCAAGGCAGAGTGAAACCCCCGACAGTCTTGAAAAAAGGATTAATAAAGCGCTGACAGAAATGGGATATTCCAATCAATTTGAACGGATCATAATTAATGATGATCTTCAAGACAGTTGCCGTCTGGCACAAGGGATGTTAGATGAATTTCTTGAATCCTGATCGTTCATGAAAATTGGTCTGTTCTTTGGTTCCTTTAACCCTGTTCACAACGGACATTTGGTGATAGCCGGATACATGGCTGAATTCACTGATTTGGATCAGGTCTGGATGGTCGTTTCTCCACAAAATCCTTTAAAGATTAAGAATAGTTTATTGAAGGACATACATCGTCTTGCGCTGGTAAATGAGGCTATTGGAGATTATCGAAAATTAAAATCTTCTAACATAGAATTCAAATTGCAAAAGCCATCTTATACCATTAATACCCTCCTTCATTTATCCGAAAAATATACCCAGCATGAATTTGTATTGATTATGGGCATGGATAATTTACAGACATTAGATAAATGGAAAAACTACGAAGAGATTCTCAATAATTACGAGGTATATGTTTATCCACGTCAAAATTGTGAGGGTGAAAAATTCATCAATCACCTTAAAGTAAAACTCATAGATGCCCCTGTGATGGAGCTTTCTGCCTCCTTTATTCGAAAGGCTATTAAGGACAAAAAAGATGTGAGATATATGCTCCCCGAATCAGTTTATAAATATATTATGGAGATGCACTTTTATGAGAAGTAATCCGCTCTAAATAGTGAGCTATTCAATACTTCGATATTCTTATTTGTGAATAAATAAATCCATTATCACGAAGGTCGCAAAGAGAATGCTTGCCACGCCATTTGTGGTTGCAAAGGCAAGATTGACTTTCGATAAATCAGTCGGTTTTATCAAGGTATGCTGGTAGATGAGGAGGGAGATAAAGGCTGCGAATCCTATCCAGTAAATTATTCCGAAAGGTGCCGTCATTCCTGCATAGAATAAGAAAATGATGGTGAGGGAATGAAAGATTTTTGAAAGAATTAATGCCCTGCTTACGCCAAGCCAGGCAGGGATAGAGAATAGATTATTTGCTTTGTCGAAGAGTTCATCTTGGAGCGCATATATAATATCAAATCCACTTACCCAGAATAATACCGCGAAGGAAAAATAAAGCGGCAGCCAATCAAATTTTCCGGTAACGGCAAGGTATGCTCCGATGGGTGCAAGGGATAATCCGATTCCAAGAATGACATGGCATAAGGCAGTGAATCTTTTCGTAAAACTATATCCTAATATCACTGCCAAAGCCACGGGAGACAAGTAAAGACAGATCGTATTGATAAAATAAGTTACGGTGATAAATAGCAATGAAGAAACAATGACAAAGAACAATGCTGCATGAGAAGAAATGATGCCGGCAGGAATTTCTCTCAAGGCAGTACGTGGGTTTTTCTTATCAAATTCTTTATCAATATATCGGTTGAATGCCATGGCTGAACTTCGCGCAAATATCATACAGAAAAGTATCAGGATTAATTTATGAACATCAAGAATATTACCCGTAATTTTTACAGCAAGGAAGTAGCCAATCATAGCGAATGGCAAGGCAAAGACAGTATGACTGAATTTGATGAGGGAAAGATAATTGGTGATGGTTTTCAGGGCAGTCATAGATTAAAGAACCATCATTTTCTTTGTTGAAATAGTTCTTCCTTCGACCTTTAAAGAATAGAAATAGATGCCGCTTGCTAATTGAGATTTATTGAAGGGAATAGTCCCTGAATTATTGTCCAGAGGGATTGTAATAATCATATTCCCAAGCAGGTCATTGATGGTTATTTCTGCTTTAGAATTCAAAAGATTATTCGGAAGACTATAGCTGATGGATGTCTGATCAGAGAAGGGATTCGGGTAATTGGACAAGTAGGAATTCGATGGATTTTGTTTAGGAATTCCGGCATCAAAACTATAAGGATTTGTGCAATGCAGGGCAAGACATGCATCAGCTTTCCCATATCCCCAACGATTATTTGGAACGGGTCCCCATATAGACGGATCGCCATAGCTGCGGGTATTATAGATAATACAATTTCGAACCTGATCCGACGAATCGAAAGTATTCACCTCAAGAAAAAGAGCCGCAATACCAGCAACAGAAGGGCTTGCCATAGATGTGCCACTGGCAAATATATCACAACCACTGGCTGATACTTTTTCGCATCCAGACGCTGTCAATTTAAATGCAGCCAGGTCGCCAAGTGCTCCAGGAGAAAACATCCATAAACCTGGAGATGTAACATCGGGCTTAATTCTATTATCACGAGTCGGACCGCAACTGGATTGTCCCCATATCTGTCCTACAATAGGACCTGTCCTCACAACATGCAAATTCGAATTGGTATCAATGCACCAAACCTCCGCAGAATCTCGGTTTGCATAGGCTCCGACAGTTATAACATGTTTGGAACATTGGAAACTGCTGCATATATTTTGATTGGTATCCGGATATTGATAATAAGCCATTGGAGCATAAGTAGAGCTATTTGGAAGACTATTGTTTTGTTGAAAATCCCAACTATAAGCATCAAATTTACCAGCACCAGTTGTCATCAATCTAAACAAATGATTCGTATCAGTTCCGTTTGTTACAGGATTAATTTGAATTTGGATTCCGATTACATTACCTTGCACAATCTTTGCTGACATAATATTTGCAATTGTTTGCCCGCTATTGTTTAATAAAACATCACTATAAATTGTATTAGCTAAATGATAAAAGGTATCTGTTCTAAAAGGAATATGTCCATCAAAAGAATAATAATTGGTATTAATATTCACAGAGTCTGCTCCAATAGAGAACTTGATATTATTGAATTGTGAAGTGTCACCCCACATTTCGACATACATTGTCGGGTCAGTTAACCAAGTAAAAGTAGTGTCAGAAGTAACAGTAGTGGATACATGGAAATTCGATCCCCCTTCATTCCCGACAGCACAAACGAAAGACTGCCCTACATTAGCGGTTACCAAATTATCAATCAATTGAGCTACCAGATCTGTCCCATCATGAGAACCAAAATAATCGCCAAGGCTGACATTGATAACACACGGCTCGCCTAATGATGCTGCCTTTTCATAAATCCATGCAGTGCCATCAGAAATGGTATTATCGGTAGTATTATTTCCATCATATTTAACAATTACCAAATCTGCTTTTGGTGCCACGCCATGATGCAAACTACCATCGCAAAGCCCGTCTCCGGCAGCTATTCCGGCATCAATGGTGCCATGACTGTTGTAATCGTAATAGTCTGTGCAAAGACCCGCATCAATCTGAGCAGCATTCCATTCACGACCATAATCATAAGGTTGAGGACGGTTTGCCGTGCTGGGATCAGTTTGATCCCAAAAAAACTTTATTCTTGTACTGCTATCTTCATTTTGGAAATCCTGATGACGAAAGTCAATTCCTTCATCAATTATCCCTACTACCACGCCCTTTCCAAAAAGATTATATCCCAAACAACTGCTGTCTTCAAGAGAAATAACATTGGTGCGATCTGCCAGAATCATTTTATCATTCAAAGGTTGATAATGAGAATTTGCTATTTCAATTTGCTTTATCAATGGGTTTTGGATCAGCTTGGAAACATACTTCAATTTCATCTTTATCGAAGCTATATTCCCGGAAGAAAACCTGAATACACCGCCATTATCGGCAGTAATTTTTTTAATGGTTGCAATGTCTCCTTTTGCCAAAACAGTTACTGTTTTTTCGGGATCGGAATAAATTTGCAACCTGTTTTTATTCGAAGGAACGGTCTTTTGATTCACCTGACCGAATGTAGTAAGACTGACGAGAATTAGGATGGCGAAGATGGTATAATTTTTCATAAGCACTATTCTTTATGTTTTTATTGGTTACAAAATTAGGGAAAATTATGGAGATGAAACAAATTAAAGTCTTAATAATTCAATAATTGCCAAATTCCCATACCCCGATTTTAGAGTTAAAATAATCCATTTATACCTTGAATGACTTTTTTAGTAAATTTGTCATACGCCAAACGTAAGGTAGTTTCCCTTTGCTATGTAATGCTCTCGCTGGTGCTTAAGGTAGTTTCCCTTTGCTATGGATTGCTCTCGCCGATGCTTAAGGTAGTTTCCCTTTGCTATGGATTGCTCACGCCGGTGCTTATGGAAGTTTCCCTTTGCTATGGATTGCTCACGCCGATGCTTATGGAAGTTTCCCTTTGCTATGGATTGCTCACGCCGATGCTTATGGAAGTTTCCCTTTGCTATGGATTGCTCTCGCAGGTGCTTATGGAAGTTTCCCTTTGCTATGGATTGCTCACGCCATAGCAAAGTGAAACTATCTTGGCATTCTCAATGGGGATTTTAGTTTTAACGGTGAAAAAAAGAGGGATTCTCACTTTGATTTAGTTTAGTAATCGAATCACAATGATCACAGCAAAGCCCGCAATGAAAAGAATTCCCCAACCGGTCAATAATAATTTGCGAATAGATTTATCAGATAGGGAATAACTATAGATTCCTTTTAGAATATTATTCCCCACTGTAGCTTGAATTGCGGCGAAGGCGATGATGGCATTCACCACTTCATATTTCCCTTGTAAAAGATTCATCAGGAAGGGGTCAATATCGGTAAGACCGGCAATATAGGACAAGATATTCAGACCACCATTACCAAATTTTTCTATGGTAAAATGGGTGATTAAAGTGAAGGCGACATAGAGAACCGCAAAGATGAGAGCCACCTTAAACTCCAGAGGGTTTCGGTCGTCCTTAATAGTAGTTGAAGCAATCGGAGCATCCTGTTTTCTTCTGTTATAAATAATGAAACCGGTAGCAATTGTTATTAAAAACAAGGCTATAAAATACGGCAGTATTATGCCCGCAATTGCTGTATTAAATATCACCATTAAAATAAAAATCCTCACATACATCATGGACGTGGCAAGGATTATCGAAGCTGCATATTCATGAGGAGTTGAAGTCTTTTCATTGCTTTTCCTGGCAATAATAATCGTGGTGGCGGTGCTGCTGTATAAGCCTCCTAAAAAGCCTGTAATCATGATGCCGGAATTTGGAAAGACAAATTTATTAAGCAAATAACTGAAGTAGGACATTGCCGAAATAATGACCACCGCGAGCCATACCTGGTAAGGAGTTATTTGGATGAATGTGAAGATTTGTTCGTTAGGCACCATCGGTAAAATGATGCCTGCAATGACAATGAATTTGCCGAGCGTAAGGAATTCATTATTGTCGAATTTTCTCGTGACTTCGGTGAAGGTCTCCTTTAATTCTGCAAGAAATAAAACCGTTACGACGATGATCAGCACCAGCCATTTCGGTTGGGTGAAGACTAACGGCGCGAGGCAATAGGTTATGAGAGCGATGAGGACGGCGGTGACTCCGAACTTGCGCTGGATTTGCATTTTCTGGAAATAATAGATGCAGAGTAATGCAGAAATGATTACAAATCCTCCAAGATAAAAATAATGATTTTCCGATTCAAGAACCCAAAGGATGTATCCAAGGATACCGATAAAAGTGAATGTTCTGTCAGTTCCGAATAAGACTTCGGTTTCCAATTGAATGTTACGACGACGTTGTTCCAAGCCTAATAAAAGGGAGAACAGGGTCACCAAAACGAAGTTGATAAAACTTACAGGGATATTTTCGAGGCTTTGAATCATTGGGCAAAATTACATAAAAGTCTTGAACAATAATTAAAAAAGCCTTCTGATTATTCATCAGAAGGCTTTCTTAATTTAATTTACAATTCCTGCTTACTCCTTTTCGGGAGCATAAATATCTTCCTTATCTTTCGATTTTACTTTAAGGAAATCAAGGTCATTATAATTAATTTCTTTTCCATCCTCATGCAGCTTACGCTTCATAAAGTCAGCCAATGTTTCTGGGTCAAGACGTTTGGCAATAATCTTTTTGTTTTCATCAAGAACATAGATTTGTGGGGTGGTAACGATGTCCCATTCATGACGGAAATTATTGTGAAGATTAATATCAGCAACATTGATCCAATTCAAGCCTTTTTCACGAATGAATTTCTTCCATTTTTCTTCTTCAACAGCAGAGTTCGCAGCAAAAATTTCGATACCAAAAGGTTTAGCTACCTGGTACCATTTTATCAATTTAGGAATTGCTTTTTGGCAGTGACCACAATCAGGATCCCAGAATACCAAGACAGTATATTTTGCTTTTATATCATATAAAGATTTCCATTGACCAGCAGTATCCTGAAGGATAATATATTGAGCCTGTTTGCCTATCTCAAGAGGTTTTAATGTCCTGGCACGTTCTTGAATTTTATATAATTGAGTTGAATCCACCCAAGTGGCTTGGTCTTTGGTATAATATGTTTCAGCCATGTGAACGAAAACCGCATCCATACCCATTATATTCGAGGTCTCATAAGTATTGGTAATCCACCATACAACATATTTAAACATTTCATTATTAGCCTTTGCTTTCTCAACAAGCATATCAGCTTCCTTGTCAACAGAATCAGGCATTTGGAGCACTAAATCTTTCATATATTGAGAAAGTTTTGAATGGAAGACAGGGGTACGCAACAAACGCTCATCACTGAAATCCACCTTGTCAAAGAAGTGAGCTTTGTAATAATGATATGCAAATGTAGAATCTTTCCTTCCATTAGGTAAGATAGGAATTTCGGGAACCTTAGGTTCTTCAGAAAGATTAAATACCTTTGTTAGCAATGCATCAGGGTTTTGTTTTGCAAAATTCTTCTTGTAATTCTCAACTAATGAATCTACCTTTAAGACCTTGGCTCGGTAAAATTCCGATGAGTCCTTATTTGTAGATTTAAAAGTGTTCATCTTTCCCTTTAATGCTTCCACTTCATGACCCTTGGCGGTAATAAAATTAAGGTAATCATAAAACAATTTGTTGTCATTAGAACCTTTAATCTTCATGTTTTTTACCATGTCTATGGTATCTGTTTCCATAGAGAAATTTTGATCATGGTCAATCAAAACCTCGAAGTACTTCCTGCTGGGCAACACAAATAAATAAATGCCTCCAGGAAGTTTTTCCTTTCCTTCAAATACATACCTGCCCATGGCGTCAGACTTTGCTGAATCATGGATGTACTGTTTGTCACCGAAATAATTAGCAAGATAACACATGCTATCTTTAATTCCGGTTACCTTAATTTTAAGGCTGTAAGCCGGCTCGGTACCGGCAAATGATGCAATAGTCATTGCACAAAAAACGATTAAAAATGCTTTAAATCTAAGATTTCTCATAATTCAATATTTATATTTTTACTTTATTTTAAAATCGGGGCGGCAAAGCTAACAAATTCCGGCGCAAATTTCATAATTATACGATGAATAATAGATGAAAAATATAAACTGCGAACATTCATGTTATGCTTGCGTTAAGAAATAATTAACCACAAGTTTAAAATAAAACTTTGCCAATTCAAAAAATTTATCTATCTTTGCACCGCGAAAACGGATTTTAATCCATCGAATCGGAGGAATTATACTAACCTAAAAAAGATTTAAACTAATATATGAGACAGTTAAAGATAACAAAATCAATTACAAACAGGGAGAGTGCTTCCCTTGAGAAATACTTACAAGAAATTGGTAAGGAAGGTTTCGTAACAGCAGAAGAGGAAGCAATTTTAGCGAAAAAGATTCGTGAAGGAGACCAGGCAGCGTTAGATAAGCTCACAAGAGCTAATTTACGATTTGTTGTTTCTGTTGCTAAGCAATATCAAAATCAGGGGTTAAGTCTTCCTGATTTGATTAATGAAGGTAATCTGGGGTTGATTAAAGCAGGTAAAAGATTTGACGAAACAAGAGGTTTTAAATTTATCTCTTATGCCGTATGGTGGATTCGTCAATCAATTATTTCTGCTGTTGCAGATCAGTCAAGAATCATTCGCTTACCATTGAATCAGGTTGGTTCTATGAGTAAAATCAGAAAGGCTTCTTCAAGATTGGAACAAGAATTTGAGCGTGAGCCAACTATTGATGAATTGTCTGAAATTCTTGAAATGACACCAGATAAAGTTTCTGATGCTATGAGAGTTTCCAGTCGTCACATTTCTGTAGATGCTCCATTCGTTCAGGGTGAAGATCATAGTTTGTTAGATGTTTTGGAAAATGCTGATGCTCCTTTAGCAGATAATTATTTGATGAATGAATCCTTACATCAGGAAATTTGTCGTTCTCTTTCTACCTTAACTGAAAGAGAAAGTGATGTCATTAAATTATTCTATGGTATTGGAATGGCACATGGCTTGACACTTGAAGAAATTGCTGCTAAATATGATTTGACTCGTGAAAGAGTTCGTCAGATTAAGGAGAAAGCTTTGAGAAGGTTGCGTCATACTTCAAGAAGTAAATTGTTAAAACCTTATTTAGGATAAGATATTAAGGTCTTAGAAAAAGGAATCCCCTTTCGTTAATTCGGAAGGGGATTTTTATTTTATTAACCGAGAAAGCCTTAGCTATTTCGCAGGAGATTGCATGATGATTTCTTCGGAATGATCTTTATGAAAGAGTTTTGAAACTTCTTCATCGGAAAAGTAAAAGATATTGAGTGAGGTATTAAAAATAATTAAGGTTGTTAAGGTGACATTCCTGAACCAGGCTTTGAGATATAGCAATGGCAACGTTATTATCACTGTTAGCAGAAGACTTAATTCTATTAATAGCCCTCCGACTTTAATGCCAAAAGCCGCAGCAATTATCACTAAGACAATGATTACAAGATAGGAGGCAGAGGCAACCATCAAAATCAACGCTTCGAGGCGCGACTTGCTGTCTGTCCCTGAATGTATCAGCCGGAGGTAATGATTAAAACATACATAAGCAAAAAATAATCCGCTGAATCGAAACATCCAAATTCCTGATGCCAGGGGTGCTGTGGCAAGTCCTGATATTCGCAAAAATAAAATTATTACTCCTATTAAAGCCAGTATAAAGGTGCCATAACATAACTTCGATAGAAGTTTTCGGTGGGGATTAGGGTTATTAGTTTTGCTGTATTCCAAGGCAAAAAGTATGAACAGATAACTGGTGGATACAATCGAAAAGCCAAGGAAATATCCCGTGCCGGGGAAATTGAATATCTTCCCGATGATTCCAATAATAAGCAACACCAGACTGGTAATGGTAATATTTTTTACCCGTAGGATTTTATCTTTGTGTAGTATCGCCATGTTATTATTTATTAAATTATTTTCTATTCAGCATTTATGTTTGTTGCGGTGCAAAAGTAAAAAATATTAGTTGAAGTGAATCTTTGGAGTTATAGTTCATAAACTTTCATTTTTAATCTCGGTCTGAATCGTCAGAAGAAATTAGTGTAAATATTTTATTGATTCTATATTGGATACCTAGTCCATCGAATTCCTGGCTACTTTCAGAAACTGGAATCAGTTTAGCATAGTTTTAGAAATTCTGTGTAAGGATTGGTTTGAATGGAAAATTTACCATTTGAAAAGTTTTAAAATCGAGAAAGATTAAAGAAAATACCTAAAAATCGTCGCGATACCTTTCAATAGTAACACGTTACCTTTTGGAAGTATTGCCACGATCCTGAGTTTCGTTCGAATGAAACACAAGTCTGATGCCAATGAACTGCAAGTTCAGACGATGATTTTGAAATTCCTTGCCTTGGAAACCAGTTTCGTTCGAACGAAACCAAAAGGTGACGCGTCACAATTCAAATGTAACGCGTTACTATTGAAACAATTCTTATGTTTTTAAAAAATTATTCGAACGAAAACTATTTTCATTGGAATGAAACCAACTTTCGTTGGAACAGAATTAGGGTTTAGGGGATGGTATTCTTAAGCTCCATTCTTATTCCTTATTGAATTAATCATCCTTTTACGATACTATTTCTCTCTAGGGGAGATGCCAATTTCCCTTAGTAATCTCCCAAATGGGAGATTGAAAACCACATTTCTTTCCTCAAATAATACAGGAACTATTTGGATATTTCAAAGATTTTTTACATTTGCTGCTCAAATAAAATCAATTATTAACAAATAAAAAAATTGAAAATGAAAAAAATTCTATTAACAATCGTCATCACCCTCTCTCTGTATTCTGAAATGTCGGCGCAACAATATTATCCCATGCTGGATAGTGTGAACCGGTGGACTTACAGCGTTTGGAACTGTTTTGCTCGTCCTCACCCCATGAAATCTTATTCCCCATGCAGCTATCCTCTGCATGACATGTTCTGTATCCCCGAAATTTATACTGGTCAGGATACTGTTATTGATTCCATTACTTATAAAACGGTGATAGTTGGCGATTCCACAAACCCCTGCCTTTATGGTTTCATCAGGGAAGATACTGCGGCTAAGAAGGTTTATTTCAGGGATGTTTTGAGCAATCCCGAATTCGTTTTATATAATTTTTCGATGCAGGTTGGTGACACCATTCCCATTAATTTTTATGTTAATGGATATTTCCCAAGCGGGAGATATAGGCTGGATTCTATCGGGTCTATTAACATTTTAGCAGGTAGTCGCCGTGTGTTTTACCTGCATTGCGATACCTGCCAGAATCCACGCCAGCTTACCTGGGTGGAGAGTGTCGGTTTCCTTGGCGATGCTATATATCCTTATTCTCAAAACATGATGGGCTGTTTATATTTTTGTCAGGAATTAGATCAAGGATTTTATCAACAAATGAATTGCTTTGAACATGTCGGCAAAGTTTATTTTGACAGTTGTCTGCATCAGCATATTTCTGAGCAATTAATCATGAATCCCTTCTGCACTTATTATGTTGACAGTTGTCATTATTGCAATACCTGTGGTGGTGGAATTCCTGAAATTTCATCGGTGTCTTCCTTTGAAATTTCGCCCAATCCCTCTAATGGAAAAATTAATATCGCTATGACAATTTCTCAAACCGATGATTTTGAAATTTACATTATTGATATTACAGGGAAGCAGGTTTTGAATAAATTTTCTTTTGGAAGATTAGCTAAAGGAATCACAAATCGAAATTTGGACATCTCAAATCTTAACCAAGGTTTTTATATTCTTGAATGCAGGGGTACCAATGGTTCATTATTCAGGAAACTGATTATCCAAAAATAATCGTGGAGTTATGAGAATGAGTCATGAATTATGAGTTGCAGCATTCAATTTATTATTCATAACCCATAACTCAAAAATGATATTTATCATTTTGGCATCACCCAAATAATCCGTATTTTTGCAGCCGTAAATAAAAATTTAAAGATGACAAAGACAAATGAAGTTTTAGATTCCGTAACCATACGATTCGCAGGAGACTCCGGTGATGGTATGCAATTAACAGGAACGCAGTTCACCGATACTGCTGCTATTTTTGGTAATGACTTAAGTACGTTTCCCGATTTTCCTGCCGAAATTCGTGCTCCAATAGGTACATTGGCGGGGGTTTCCGGCTTTCAGATACATTTCGGAAGTGTTGAAATAAATACACCCGGCGACTTTTGCGATGTATTGGTAGTGATGAATGCAGCAGCTTTGAAGGCAAATTTGAGGGAGTTGAGAGATGGTGGAATAATTATCGCAAATACCGATGGTTTCGATCCTAAGAATCTTCGCCTGGCGAATATCGCTCCTGACCAGAATCCTTTGGAGAATGGCAGCTTGAGCAAATACCAGGTCTTCACGATGGATGTTACTAAGATTACCCGTGCCGCTTTGTCGAATGACAGTGGCTTGGGCACCAAGGAGATTGACCGTTCAAAGAATATGTTTGTTCTTGGGTTTATCTATTGGATGTTTAATCGTTCTTTGGATCATTCTGTAAAATTTTTGACAGAAAAATTCGGAAAGAAACCAGATATTCTTGATGCTAATATTAAGCTTCTAAAGGCTGGCTATAACTATGGTGAAACGGTGGAAACATTTACCACTCGATTCAAGGTAGAACCTGCTAAAATGGCTTCCGGAACCTATAGAAATATCATGGGGAATCAGGCAACGGCAATAGGTTTGATAGCAGCTTCGGAAAAGAGTGGATTGCCGATATTCTATGGGTCTTATCCTATCACTCCGGCTTCCGATATTCTTCATGAATTATCAAAGTATAAGAACTTTGGTGTAAGGACTTATCAAGCGGAAGATGAAATAGCTGCTGTATGTTCTATCATAGGTGCATCTTTCGGCGGACAGCTTGGTGTTACAGCTTCTTCCGGTCCTGGAATTGCTTTGAAAACAGAGGCGATGGGATTAGGTTTTATGTTGGAATTACCAATGGTTGTTATTGATGTACAAAGAGGTGGTCCTTCTACAGGCTTGCCTACCAAGACCGAGCAGTCAGACCTTCTTCAAGTTTATTATGGGAGGAATGGAGAGGCACCACTTCCGGTTATTGCTGCCTGTTCTCCTGCCGATTGTTTTGATGTTGCATTTCAGTCCTGCAAAATTGCACTTGAGCACATGACTCCTGTGGTAATGCTTTCTGATGGTTTCATTGCAAATGGTGCCGAGCCTTGGATGTTTCCGAAGGCTACAGATTTAGATGAAATAAAACCTCCTTTTATAAAAGAATTTAATGCCGAAGGAAAATTTCTTCCATACAAGCGTGATGAGAAATTGTCGCGTCCATGGGCAGTTCCTGGGGTTAAGGATTTGGAACATCGAATTGGTGGAATTGAAAAGCAACATGAGACAGGAAATATTTCTTATGATCCCGAGAATCATGAATTCATGGTTAAACTTCGTGCTGAGAAAGTTGAAAGAATCGCTGATTATATTCCTGAACAAAAAATTGATAGCGGAAATGCCAAAGGCAAAATGTTGATAGTAGGATGGGGTTCTACTTATGGCGCTATCAAATCAGCATGTGCAAAAGCAAGATCTGAAGGTTATGATGTATCTCATGCCCACATTAGATATTTGCGTCCATTCCCAAAGAATCTTGGAGAAATATTAAACAACTTTGAGATGGTTCTGATGCCTGAAATGAACAATGGTCAATTGGTAAGAATAATTCGTGATAAATATTTCATTCCTGCTATTCCATTAAATAAAATCATGGGATTGCCATTTACTTCAGTAGAGATTTATGATAGAATCAAAGAACTTCTTAAAGATGAAAAGAAGGCAAATAAATTGGAGTTTGCAAGTAATGGTTCAGGGAAATAAAAATTAGATAAATATAAGTTATAAAAAAATGGATTCAACAACACAAATAGCGTCAAACGGGCATGATCCTAAAATGACAGCAAAAGAATTAGTAACAGATCAGGAAGTTAGATGGTGCCCTGGTTGTGGCGATTATTCAATCCTCAAACAAGTGCAAACTGTTATTCCTGAGTTGGGAATTAAAAGAGAAAATATCGTCTTCATTTCCGGCATAGGATGTTCCTCACGTTTTCCTTATTATATGGAGACTTATGGAATGCATTCTATTCATGGAAGAGCTACAGCAATTGCCAGTGGTTTGAAGGCTTCTCGTCCTGAGTTGAGTGTTTGGATTGTAACAGGAGATGGTGATTCCTTATCTATTGGAGGCAATCATTTCATTCACATTCTAAGAAGAAATTTCGATGTGAATATTCTATTATTCAATAATGAAATTTATGGCTTGACAAAGGGACAATATTCCCCTACATCTCCCCAAGGGCAGGTTACAAAATCTACTCCGCTTGGTTCGGTGGATCATCCGTTTAATCCTTTGGCATTGAGCCTTGGTGCTGATGCCACATTCATTGCGAGAACGATGGACAGAGATCCAAAGCATTTGCAGGAAACTTTGCGCAGAGCGAATAGCCATAAAGGGACATCAATGGTTGAGATTTACCAGAACTGTAATGTATTTAATGATGGGGCTTTTTTCATCTATACTGATAAGGAAACCAAGAAATTGGAAACCCTTTTTCTTGAAACCGGCAAGCCTTTAATTTATGGTGAAAATAATGATAAGGGCATTAAATTAGATGGTTTTACACCAACTATAGTTTCTCTTGCTGACGGTGCTTCCACCAATGATTTGTGGATTCATGATGAACGCGATCATGTGAAAGCAAGTATAGTGACTCGGTTCTTTGATAATGTACATAAAGAAAATCATTTACCACGTCCTTTTGGAATATTTTATCAGGAAGACAGATATTGTTATGAGGATGCAATGAATGAACAAATTGCTAATGTAATTTCAAAGAAAGGCGAAGGTAATTTGGATGAATTGATTGCAGGCAAAGAAGTTTGGGTGATTAATTGATAGTAATCAAATACCGTTAAAATTAAAATGAGAAAGCCCTCGAATTAATAATCGAGGGCTTTCTCATTTTTACCAGAAAAATATGCCATTTTCAATTGTAATCCTGATAAATGGGAAAACAAGCTTGCCGTGCCGATTTTAGATTCATGAAAAGTATGCGGCAAGCTTGTTTTACTACTTTCAGATATCTATAAATGGCAAAACAAGTTTGTTTTGTTACTTTCAGATATCTACAAATGACAAAACAAGCTTGTTTTGTTACTTGTGGAATTCAAAATAGAATGCGACAAGTTTTTGATCTTTTTATCCCGAATATAATAGAGCTCTTTCATATTTAATCCCTATTTGTCATATAAAAAGCCCGGAGGGACTACCTTTCCCATTAAGTTAGGATTAATTACCAAAAGATCGTCCCTATGAGACTTTATTCTTTTGGCTTTTCTGGGAATTTTGTGGGTAAATGATTATAACGGGATATTAACAAAGATTCAAAGGAATAAAATTTAACCACAGAGTACACAGATTAACACAGATTTTGGATGCCAAGAATCTGTGTTAATCTGTGTACTCTGTGGTTAAATTTTATCATATTAAATTCATGTAGATAAAGC